>JAADGH010000114.1 GCA_013152475.1 Planctomycetota bacterium | reverse complement strand
ATATGGAGATTCGCATCGTACGTATCAAGCCCGTGTTGGAAAGCCCGTAAAACTCCCTCGACATATCGGTCGCTCCGAGTGGGGTCTTTGTCACCGGTCACACCAAAACCCGCCACCGGGGGTCGGTTCAAAACCGGCCAGTCATTTGCCTTTCTTGACGTTCCCATTTTCCTTTTTGGTTGCTGTTTTGCAAGCCTTTTCCTTGGACTTGTCCTTGAGCCGATAGCTGCGCCCGGTCATGGCGATGACCTGGGCATGCTGGAGGAAGCGATCCAGGATCGCGCCGGCGGCGGATTCGAACCAGAGGTACGTGTTCGTGACCAAGAACGGTACCCCGTACAAGAACAACCTGCCAAGGGCGTTCAGGCAAGGACTGCGCCGGGCAGGCTTCCGTGACGATGAGATGAAGTACTACGACATCCACTCGTTGCGCGTGACGGGGATCACCCAGTTCGCCCGGGAGGGCGTCCATCCGAAGGTGGTTCAGCGCATCTCCGGTCACAAGGACATTCGGATGGTGCTGGACATCTACACGAAGGTCACGGACGAAGACTGTCGGGCAGCTATGGACAAGCTCTCCTACGGCGACAGCTTTTTCGCTTTCTCCGCCAGCTTGCATATGATACGTTATCGATGAGCGATGATTCCCTCGATGTGCGAAACCAGCCTGGTTGTTTTTTGGCACATGAAGACCATGGCGAAGGCTTGTGCTGTCTTGCTTCTGGTACCGCTGCTTGTTGGCCTGGTCCTGTTGCCGGGGTGCGGGGAGGGCCAGGGTCGGCCGGAGGCGAACCGGCGTTCCGGGAAACAGGCGCACCCAACAACGGCCGACCTGGATGGGCTGAAGAAGGTCGGTCAGCTCCGCATCCTGATTCATGGGAGCGAGGCCGGATATCTTCCCAGGGAGGGCTCTCTCCCCGATCGCGACCGTAAGCTGGCCGCGGACTTCGCGAAGGCCGCCGGCCTGAAGCCGGTCGTTGTGTACGTCGGGGAATTCGACGACCTGATCCCGGCGCTGCTCGCCGGCCGGGGGGATGTCATTGCCGCGAACCTGACCGTTACGAAATCCCGGAGGAAGCAGATTGCCTTCACGGTGCCGCTGGACCATTCGCGGGAACAGATCGTCTCTCGCGCTACGGAGAAGAAAGTGAACAAGCTCTCCGATCTCAAGGGGCGGACCGTTGTCGTGCAGAAAGGGACCTCCTTCTGGAACACCGCGTCCGACCTTCTTGCTCATTGCCCCAGCCTTCATGTTGAGGCCCTTCCCGGACAACTGACGAGCGACGAGATATTTGACAAGGTGGCAGCAGGCGAGATCGACCTGACCATCGAGGACAGCAACGTGATCGACGTCGCTCGCCAGTACCGGTCCGATATTCGGGCGGTCCTGGATGTGACCGCAGAGCGTCCACTGGCATGGGGGGTGCGCCCGGCGAACCCCGACCTGCTGAATGCACTGAATATGTTCCTTCGCGAGGAGGGACTCACGCGAAAGCAGGATGCGATTCACAAGGACGATCTGCCGGGCATCGAGAAGAGACAGGTGCTCCGGCTCCTCACTCGGAACAACTCGGCGGACTATTTTCTGTGGAAGGGACGGCTCATGGGCTTTGAGTACGAGTTCATGCGGAAGTTCGCCGAGACACTCGGCCTTCGCCTGGAGGTGATCGTTCCCGGGGAAGGCGAGGGCCTGATCCCGATGCTTGTGGCCGGCCGTGGGGATATCGCCGCCGATTTCCTGACGCCAACGGAAAGTCGCCGTGCGGAGGGGGTGGAGTTCTCCATGCCCTATCACTATGCTCCTGATGTGGTGGTGGCACGAGCCAACGACGACAAGGTGAAGACGCCGGAGGACCTGAAGGGGCGGACGGTGGTGGTGCGACGCACGAGCTCATACTGGGGAACACTGAGGCAGTTGATAGAGCGAGGAATCGGACTGAGGCTCGAAGCGGCGCCGCAGTTAATGGAGACCGAGGAGATTATCGGCAAGGTCGCTGATGGGACGTACGATCTGACGGTCGCCGACGGGGAACTTCTTGACATCGAACTGGCGTGGCGGGACGACGTGAAGAAGGCGTTCGCGCTGACCGAGCCGCAGCCCCAGGCTTGGGCGGTGCGGAGGGAGAACCGGGAGCTGCTCAAGGCCGCCAATGCGTTCATCAAGAAAGAATACCGCGGCGTTTTCTACAACCTAACGAAGCGAAAGTACTTCAAGGACCGGCGGACCATTCGTGCTTACAGACAGAAGCACCTGGGTCGGGACACGACCGGCCACATCTCTCCCTACGATGATCTTGTGCGGAAGTACGCGAAGGAATATGGTTTCGACTGGCGCTTGATTCTGGCGCAGATGTATCAGGAGAGCCGCTTCAATCCACGGGTCAAATCGTCCATCGGCGCCGAGGGCCTGATGCAGGTGATGCCGCGCACTGCCGCCGAGCTTGGATTCAAGGACCTGGCGAACCCGGCGGCGGGCATCCATGCCGGGGTGAAATACCTGGCAACGCTGCGCGGGCAATTTGCCCCTGATCTGGAGGCGTCGGTCCGGATGCGGTTCAGTCTTGCGTCCTACAACGCGGGCCTGGGGCACGTGGAAGATGCGCGCCGGCTTGCGCGCCAGATCGGCCGGGCCCCGGATCGCTGGTTCGATCACGTGGAGAAGGCGATGCTTCTTCTGGCGAAGCCCCAGTATGCGCAGAAGGCGCGGTATGGCTACGTGCGGGGCCGTGAACCCGTCCGGTATGTTCGCCAGATATGGGATCGGTACAAGGCATATGCGCGTCTGCTGAAGGAGTGATCCGATACAGAATATGAGTACAGGCATGCTCCGGAAGGAATTGTATCTCATCAGCGATCTGCACATCGGTGGAGACGCGGAACTCGATGGCTGTGACTTCGAGCGGGAGCTGATCGAGTTCTTCGAAGAGTTGAAGAACAAGGCCGGCGACGTGGAGCTCATCATCGGTGGGGACGCCTTCGGCTTCTGGGAGTTGACGGAGATCGACGGAGTCGAGAAGCTCGGCGCGATCATCGCGAGCCACAAAGATCTGTTCGACGCCTTCCGCAGGACGGGCAAACACATCGCGATCACGCTGATCCCCGGCAATCATGACTACGAGCTGGCGTGCTATCCCGAGTTCGTCGGCATGCTTCGCGAGTACAACATCACCCTCGAGCCGAAGGAGCATATCACCCGCGTTATCGGCGGGCGAACGATCTGGATCGAGCACGGCCACCAACGAGACCGGTTCAACCGCATCTCACATTTCGGCAGCCCGCACGTCACGCCCCTGGGGTATCACGTCACCCGGCACGTGGTGAGCAGCGCCGGGAAGCATGCGATCTTCGGCAAGCAGAAGTGGCTGCGCGACATCGAATCGGTCCAGCCGAACGAGCAGGTCCCGCACTGGATGTTCTCGAACTACTTCTACCGCGAGATGAGTCCCCTGCTGCGCTATGGCATGTTGCCTTTTCTGCTGTGTTTCGGCGCGAGCATTTTCTGGTTCGTCGGGGCCACACTCGAAAAATACCGTATCCTCCATACCAGAATATTCAGCACGAACTTTCTGAAGTCCTTCGGGATCCTCGGAGATATCCAAGACATCATCTTCACGGTCAACGGCGTGGCGATTCTCTTTCTGGTCCTCTTCTCCATTCCCTTTGCGCTCGTGGTCTGGGACTTCAAAAGGACGCTTCTCCGGTACGGATTCAAGACGACGAGCGGGATACGAATCCAGAAACGGGAGATCTACCGCGCCGCGGCCGAGGAGATATTCGCCGCCGATCCGCAGGTGGCCGTTTATGTGTTCGGCCATACCCACGATGCCTTCGTGGAACAGGTGGACGGTCGCGCGATCATCAACATGGGGACGTGGCTCAAGAAATTGACCCGCGTGTCCATCTGGTTCCGATGGCTTCCCGATGTCTATGTCCCCTCGTTCCGCCTGAACGTATTTCGCATTTGCGAACGAGACGGCGGAATCGCCATCGACTACGAGTATGTTCCCAAGGAAACGGAATCGGGCCTGACGCTGCTGCAGCGGGTGATGATACTCGCGAAGGCGCGGGGGGACGGCGTTGATATTCCCGAAACGACGCGCCTGAAACCCGATGGCGAAAACTCAAGCGCTCAGAGGACGTGAAGCTCGCACACCTTGCGGAAATGGTGGCCGTAGATGGCAAGCGTTATGGCCAGCGGAAAGAGCTCGCGCCGGTAGAGCCACGTCCACAGCAACAGCTTCCAGTACTCCACCCGTTCTTTGCCGAGGATTCCCAAACGGCCGACAGAGCGGAAGAACGCCATAATGTCCTGGAAGTTCAACGGAACGCTGACCTCCGGCGGCCTGTATTCGCGCAGGAATGTCTTGACGCGCTGGTAGTAGTTCTTGGGAGAATAGATGTGCTCCAATATTTTTTTGTATCCTCTGCGGAGCGTGTCGGCGTTCATAACCGGAATGATATTTGTCGTCCCGTCCACATTGTCCCCCGACAACCGCTCCAGAAGGCGGCCTTCGCCCTTCAGACGTTCGTAGAGCTTTGTGCCCGGCAGCGCCTGCAACAGCCCGACCATCGCCGTCACAATCCCGCTCTTTTGGATAAAGTCGATCTGCCGCTGGAAGATGGACGGAGTGTCATTGTCGAAACCGACGATAAAGCCTGCCTGGACCTGCATCCCGGCGCGCTGGATGCGCCTCACGTCCTCGACGAGATCTCGGTTCTTGTTCTGTTTCTTGCCGCACTCGGCCAGGCTGCCTTCGTCGGGCGTCTCGATCCCGATGAAGACCGTGTCGAACCCCGCCTCGTACATCATGCGTAGCAGCTCATCGTCATCGGCCAGGTTGATGCATGCCTCCGTGTAGAACGCCATCCCTCCCTTTTCTTTCTGCCAGTCGATGAGCGCCGGCAGCAGCTCGGTCTTGAGGTGCCTTTTGTTCCCGATAAAATTGTCATCCACGAAGAACATGCTGCCGCGCCATCCCACCTCGTGGAGCGCGTTCAGCTCGGCGACGACCTGCGCGGCGCTTTTCGTGCGCGACCGGTGGCCGAACAGGGTCGTCACGTTGCAGAACTCGCACCGGTGGGGACAGCCGCGGGAGTACTGGATGCTCATGGAGCGGTACCGCTTCACATCGACCAGCTCCCACAGCGGGACGGGAGACGTCTGTATGTCAGAAAACTTGGATGTGCTGTAGATGCGCTTGGCGCGCCCCTGCGCAAGATCCTCCAGAAATGGCGGGAGCGTTATTTCCGCTTCGTTGAGCACAAAGTGGTCTACCTCCTCGAATTCCTCGTGCGCGTTTGTGAAGAGAGGGCCGCCCGCTACTACCTTGACGTTCGCCTCTTTGCACCGGTGGATGATGCGCCGGGCCGATTCGCCCTGCAGGATCATACCGCTGATGAAAGCGCAATCCGCCCACGCCAGGTCCTTGTCTTTGAGGCGTCTGGCGTTGAGATCGACCAGGCGCTTCTCCCACGCCTCCGGCAGCATCCTGGCGACAGTCAGCAGGCCCAGCGGTGGGGATGACGCTTTCTTGCTGACGAATCGAAGGGCGTGCTGAAACTCCAAAACGTGTCCGGAAACTCGGGGTAGACCAATAAAACGTTAATGGCATATCCTTTCTTGCGCGACTGAAATCCTACCTTACTCTATTATAGGAGGAAACGGTCCCAAATGCAACACCAAAACGAGAAAATTCGTAATGCCTCAGTGCCGGGAGGGCGGCTACTATCATTGTGAGGAGAGTGCACTGCGCTCGACGATGCAATCTCATCCGTCGCACTTGGGCCATTCTTTGATGAGATTGCTTCGCCCCGCGAAGCGCGGCGCTCGCCATGACATCCCCCCGGCACTGAGGCATTACGAATTTTCTCGTTTTGGTGTTGCATTTGGGACAGTCTCCTCCTATAATGAAGTAAGGTAGGATTTCAGTCGC
>JAADGH010000040.1 GCA_013152475.1 Planctomycetota bacterium | reverse complement strand
CGTAAATCGCCGAGGCATCCTTGGCCGATAGGACCTTCACGTTGGGGTCCTGCTTGTGCAGTTTCACCGACAGCGTGATCAGGTCCTCCACCGCGGCATCTTTCGCCTTCGGCTCTTTCGCAGTAAAAATCTTGACAAGGAACAGGATGACGACCAGGACATAAATCGCAACCAGCACCTTGAGCAGTGACTTGGCGCCTTTTGAGAATCCCATCTTCTTCTACCTAATTGTGTATTGGGCGGCCGTTTTACTGAGACGACTACCTGCCGAACATCAGGATCAAGATCAGGGCAATGACGAGCGAGTAGATGCCCGTGGACTCCGACACGGCCTGTCCGATGAGCATCGTACGTGTGATCAGCCCCGCCTCTTCGGGGCGGCGTGCGACTCCCTCGCAGGCGCGGCCGGCGGCGTAGCCTTCGCCGATGCCCGGCCCGAGCGCGCCGATGCCCATTGCGATCCCCGCCCCAAGATAAGCGGCCCCCTTGACCAGTTCCTTTGCCGTTTCCGCGTCAAATGCCATGGCCAACCTTCCTTTCTTCTATGTGCGTGTGAATAACATCATGAGCAGCGCGACGACGAACGAATAGATGCTTGTGCTTTCCGAAACCGCCGCGCCGATCAAGAGGACTCGATTGATGGTGCCAGAGGCGCGGGAATTCATCCCCACGCTGGTACTGGCTTCCCCTCCGGCAATGCCAATGCCCAGCCCCGGTCCGATTGCGCCCATGCCCATCGATATCCCCGCGCCCAGCAATGCCATGGAACGCACGACGGAGTTGGATTCATACTGAATCAGCCCGAGCAAGAGCGCGATAACGAAACCAAAAATCGAGGGGGACGTCGCAATGGATTGCCCCAGCAGCATTGTCAGTGCGACCCGGTTCTCCGCCTTGGGCTGGCGAGCAATCGCCTCGCAGGCGCGGCCGCCGGCAATACTCGCTCCCAATCCCGAACCCAGGGCCGACAGACCCACGGCCAGACCCGCCCCCATAAACGCGAACGATTGCGCGAGATAGGGGTCCGGCGCCCGGAAAATAAGAAGCAGTCCGATAACAAGCGCGAAGATACCGGGCGTTTCGGAAATCGCCTGGCCGATGAGCATCGTGCGCAACAGGGGGCCCGCCACGGCCGGTTGGCGGGACGTGCCTCGCGCCGCGTGCGACGCGATATACCCCGCCCCCACACCACAGCCCACAGCGCCGCACCCAAGGGCAAAACCCGCCGAGAGCAAGGGCGCACTGGCGGCAAAGGCATGAAGGAATGGGGAGACATCACCCACCAGCGGTCTCCTTTTCTATCTCTCCCTCTTCGCCGATTTGAACGGCGGCATAGGTCAGGGCGAGCATCGCAAAAACAAATGCTTGAACCGTGCCAACAAAAATCCCGAAGAACCCCAAAAGGAACGGCGGCAGGGCCACCTGCATTGCCAAGGAGGACACCACCGAGATAATCACCACGCCCCCAAAGATGTTGCCGAACAGACGGAACGAGTGCGAAACGATCTTGCCAATCTCCCCCGCGAGATTCAAAGGAAACAGAAACACATTCGGAACCCAGTATCCCTTGATCGTAAAGCTCGGCTCAAAAAATTCCAAGGCCCACGCCTTCAGACCCCGAATGCGTATGGCACAGAGATGGGCCGTGAAAAAGGCAAACAGCCCGCACGCCCACGGCGTGTTGACGTCGCGCGTGGGTTCCTCCATGCCGGGGATGACCCCGATGATATTGGAGACCCAGATGAAGAGAAAGAGCGTCCCCACGTAGGGCAGGAAACGGCGTCCTCGTTTAATGCCAAAGGTCTCGCGGCATATCTCGTCGAAGAAATCGACCAACATCTCCATCGCCGCCTGGAAGCGACTCGGCACCATTGTCATCCGCCGGACACACAAATACCCCACCACCCACAGGAGGAGCATGACCAACCACGACATGATCATGGTCGCCTGATTGAACGACAGCCCGAAGACCTCTATCGGTGCATGGGGTTCGAAGTCCATCTACGTTCTTTCCATCACCCGACTATCCATTTCCGGCTCGTCAACGTCCGTTCCGATCTCCTCGCCCGTTCCCCGACCCAAGGTGTCCAGAACGATGATCACGTTGGGGAGAAGAACACCGGCAAGTGCAGCCCACTGATCCAGTTGCGGGGTTGAGAACGCCACAAAAAGTACGGCGCCCACAAGAGCGAAGTTCATCAGTCGCTGCCCCACGAGGGCGCTTCGTCCCGCGCCATCCGTGTCGGCGAAGCGCAGCAAAGCTTTTGCCGAGAGTTTCAGCCGAAAGAAGCCGGCCGCCACACCAAGCAACATTCCCAGCGCGACTGGTTTGGAGAGGAACAGGCCTGCCACAGACAACACCCCACCGACCCACGCTGTTCTCGCGGCCAACCGGCTGGCATGCTGTCTGAAATCACTTGCTGTCATCTTGCTTGCGTTCATTTTCTCGAAGGGCGCTCATAATCATCCGGTAGCACTGCCAGAAGCCAACGATAACACCGGCAATGAGGCCGACAATCAGGAACACCGACTTGGTGCGGAACGTACTATCGACGAACGTGCCGAGGAAGCCCCCCAGGATCACGCAAATGACAAACGCCCACGCGAGTCCACCCACCAGGGCAAAGCTTCGATATAATCCACTCCATTTTTTAGTCATCTGTTCCGCAAACCAACCAGCGCGGACACATAAAGGTCGGCAGTATACCACTACTTCTTGAGCATGTCAAGATAGGATTTGTAAATTTCCGCCCCCAAACTTTGGGGCCACCCACTTGGTCCACACTGCGGCCTCACCTGGGATTTTCCCCATAACTTGAGCGTCGCCGGTCCTACCCCACGATCGGAATTCGGTTCGCGCTTCTTGCCTTGTGGAGCTCACGCATTGTCACTGCGAGGCGGGCCAATGAAGCAATCTTATCAAACGATGCCGGTTGGAGGGAGGAGATTGCGGAGCCTGTTCCGAGCGCAGCGAGAAATCTCTTTCCGCTATTGCGAAAGATGCTCCACGCAATGGCACCGTGGGGGGGGAAACTCCTCGGCCTCACCACCTTGACAGGGATCGGATGGGATGGTAGGATTGTAGGTTCAACGTTCCAGGTTCTCCGTTGCGAAAGGCCGAATTCACAGATGTCATCACAGTCGAACGCTGCCGATTCGCTGCGCCGCGTGCGCGGCATTCTCCTTGATGCCTATTCGCCCCCCTTCTTTCCCCAGATCGAGTATGACGCGGTCCAGACGACCCGCATGATGAAGCGCATCGGCGCCGACACCGTGTGCCTGGGCGCCATCGGGAAATGGGCGTATTTTCCGAACGAGTTCATCGGCGCACACCCGGGGCTGAACGAGCGCGACCTCATCCAGGAGACCCTCGACGCCGCGCGTACCGAAAAGATGCGTGTCCTCGTCTCCGTGCCCATCGGCGGGGCCTTTCCCGTTGAATACGTGGAAAAGGAACACCCCGACTGGCAGTGGGTCGGCTCCTCCGGCAGGCCGCGCTACGTGACCCTCTTCGGCGGACCGCCGGCGACCCCCGTTTGCCTGAATACCGACTACCGCAAGGCAATCCTGCGGGTGGTGCGCGACATTGCGTCCCGCTATGAGGTCCATGCAATTATCCTCGAATCGCTCGCGGTGGCTGAGGGGATCATGAACGACCTCTGCTACTGCGCCGCCTGCAACGCCGCTGCGAAAGAAAAGTTCGGGCGGACGCTGCCGCCTCCCACATCGAGGAAAAAGGAAGACGAGGAGGTCCTGGTCCACTTCCGCGACTCGTACCGCCGCCTCCGCGTCGAGACGCTCAAGGCCGCACGCGAGCTGGTGAAGTCCGTCAAGGATATTCCCGTGCTCTACAGCCAAGCGGAATCGGGGCGCTCCATCGCGACGGATGACCTTGCCGCGTTCGACGCCACCATCCGCGCCGCAAAGGCGGGCTTCATGGACCACATCACCACTGCGTCGCTTCGGGCGGGTCCCGACGAGATTGTCCTCCAGCGCGTCGGCGTGCACGATCCCTGGCCGCGAATCCTCGTGAACCCGAACCAGCTCACACGCGAGATCATCGCGACCTGCGCCTTCGGTCTGTCACCGTTGATCGCTCACGGCAACAAGCTTTTCTATGATGAGGTCGAGGCCGCGCCTATCGCGCGCACTTTTGGGTTCCTGATTCGAAACGAGGAGGACCTTGCCGATCTGCAGACAACGAGATTTGCCGCCGTCCTCACGCCCAATGCCAACCCGGAAACCATGAACGAGGAGACACGGGGCCTGACCGTGGCCCTGACGAATGCCCGCGTTCAGGCCGAGCCGATCTGCCCGGCCATCCTCGACAGCCGTGACGCGTTCTCCAAGTATCGCGTCCTCTGCCTCGGCGATATCGGACATCTGTCCCCCGAGCGGGTGGAGGCGATCCAGACGTTCACGGAGGCGGGCGGCGGCCTCGTGGCGACGTATCAGACGTCCTTTCTCGATGAAACCGGAAAGGAGTCCGGCGCGTTTGCCCTGGCCGAGGTCCTCGGTATCGCCCCGCTCAAACCGTCCCTCGAACTGCTCAGCAAGATCAGCGAACACCAATCCCGGGGCGAGCCGATGGATGTGTACCTGTCGGTGGCCGACCAGCCGCCGGGCGCGCTCGATCTGACGGCCATGCCCCAGCGACTTCCCCAGAGCCAGTTCATGCCGATCACGGCCGGCGACGATGTGTTTGTCGCGGCGCACACGATCCTGGGAGGTGAACCCGACCCGATCTGTCCGGCGATCACCCTTCGCGAGGCGGGCAAGGGCCGGGCGGTTTACATCGCCGGCACGCTGGCGTCACTCTACCTTCGCTATCGCCTACCGGGGATCCGAGACCTTCTTGCCGCGTGCGTGAACTGGGCCGGCGGCGGAGAGATGCTGTCCATTTTCGGGCCGGCCTCTCTGTTTGCAGTCATGAAGGAGAAGCCCGGCGTCCGTGTGCTGTTCCTCATCAACTGCACGGGCGAGCGGCACGAGCCATTGGCCGCGTCGTCGGCGCACTTTGCCCCGCTGCATAAACTCCAGCTTCGCCTGCGTACGCCCGATCCGGTCGGTCTTGTGCGCGACCTTGTATCCGGGACGGAGCTTGATTTCGACCGCACGGGAGACCTTGTAAGAGTGACGGTCCCGAAGATCGCGGAATTTGCCGTCCTCGCGTTCTGCACCGAGGGGCCGAAGGCCGATCCGGGCCTGAAGTTATGATCGTCCGGCGCGGCCCCCGCGACGAAAGGAGAATCCAATGAACGGCCTCGAACGTGTCATGACGACGCTGCGGCATGAAGAGCCTGACAAGGTCCCTGTCTGGGAATTGATTGTCAACGAACCCGTCATCAAGGGCCTCTATGGGGACATCACCTACCTTGACTTCTGCGAGAAGGAGGGACTCGACGGCGTCACGATCTTCGAGACGCATCGTCTTGAAGACCTCGGCAACGATATGCTCAAGGACGAGTGGGGAACCACTTGGAAGATCGAACCGAACGGCATCCCGTATCCCGTGGATGGCCCGATCAAGGATGAGTCGGACCTGGACAATTACACCGCGCCCGACCCGGATGCGGATCATCGTCTTGACGATCTGAAGTCCGCCGTCAAGCGATTCGGCGGGGAGAAGGCCATCGTTTTCCTGGGGCATGAGACGTTCGAGT
>JAADGH010000083.1 GCA_013152475.1 Planctomycetota bacterium | reverse complement strand
TCGCGAAAGGCGCACGTTCAGACCCGCCGAGACGCTTGATGTGCCGGCAGGGATGTTGTATGCTAACGGTTTTGGATCTCTCTGAACAAGGTCGTCTACAAGAACGGATCGGTGCATCTTGCCCGTCAGACATAGAGTCGGCATCTTGGCGCGGTACCTCTGGCGTCGCGAGGGGGGATACGGTGAGCTCCTGGTGATTGCGATCCCCCTCGTCCTGAGCACCTCCTCTTGGACGATTCAGCGCTTCGTGGACCGCATGTTCCTCACGTGGTATTCGCAAGAAGCCATCGCGGCGGTCCTGCCGGCGGGCATCCTCAGCTTTTCGCTCCTGAGCGTATTCCTGGGAACGGCCGCCTACGTCGGCACGTTTGTCGCGCAATACCACGGTGCGGGGCAGAAGGAACAGGTGGGCGCGGTCATCTGGCAGGGAATGTACATCGCCCTCCTGGGCGGGATATTCCACCTGATGCTGATCCCATTCTCGCAGATGATTTTCGATCTCATCGGGCACGCGCAGGAACTACGCTGTCACGAAGTTCCCTATTTCCGGATCTTGCGCTGGTCGGCCTTCGCGTCGATCGCGTGCTCCTCCATGGGCGGGTTCTATTCCGGGCGGGGAAGGACGTGGCCGATTCTCTGGGTCAATGTCAGCGCGACGGTTGTGAATACGATCTGCAACTACGTTCTCATCTTCGGGAAATGCGGCTTCCCAAGAATGGGCGTCAGCGGCGCGGCCCTTGGGACAGTGATCTCGCAATACGTCTCCCTTGCCGTTTACGTCGTATTGCTTTCGCAGCGGGAGCACAACAAGACATACCGCACCATGCGCTCGCGGAGCTTCCGCCCCGCCCTCTTTCTCCGCCTCCTCCGATTCGGCCTGCCCAATGGTCTGCAGTTTTTCATCGACATCGCAGGCATCACCGTCTTCACACTCCTCATCGGGCGGCTCGGGAAGATACCCGCCGCCGCCACGGCCATCGCCTTCAACATCAACATGCTTGCCTTCATGCCCATGATCGGCATCGGCATTGGCGTTTCAGTCACGGTTGGGAAATACCAGGGCATGGGGCGCCCGCATCTCTCGGCGCGGAGCGTCTGGTCGGGTTTCACAATCTGCATCCTCTACATGTCAAGCATGGCCGCGGCGTACATTTTCCTGCCGTGGGTTTTCATCGCACCTTTTGCCACGCACGCCGACCCGCGGACCTTTGGGCCGGTCCGTGACCTGACGACAAGACTCCTGCAGTTCGTTGCTCTCTATTCCGTATTCGACACACTAAACATTATTTTCGCCTCCGGGCTCAAGGGCGCCGGGGACACGCTGTTCGTCATGATCATGGTCGGCATCGTTTCCGTGGTCTCATTGATTATCCCGTCGTTTATCTTTCTCCTGCTGCTTGGTTGGGGAATCTATACCGCATGGCTGATCCTGACCGTCTATGTGACCATTCTCGGATTTGCGTTCCTGGCGCGTTTCCTCCGCGGGAGTTGGCGGGCCATGAAAGTCATCGAAGAGCGACCTCCCTCTCTGCCGGCGACCCTCCCCCCCTCGCCCGGCCCGGAGCTCGATCCGTAGGCATTCTCGCCCATCGGCTCGAGGCCCGTCCCGTTCCCGCACTCGAAGTCGCTGGTGATGTGAATTTTATCGGTCTGGATGGTGCGCTTCATGTTTGTGAAGTCACTCCGTCGTCCCGCGCCGCCGCAGGTACTGGTCCAGGGCCACAGCGGCGATGATGAGTGCGCCGATGACGAGCTGCTGCACGTTGTGGCTGATGCCGAGAAGCACGCAGCCGTTCAGGAGCACGGCCATGAGCAGCGCGCCGACGACGGCGCCGAGGATGTTGCCCTCGCCCCCGCTCAGGCTGCCCCCGCCGATGACCACCGCCGCGATGACTGTCAGCTCCATGCCCACGCCCTCCGTGGGCTGGCCGCTGTCGAGCCGGGCCATGATCATGATCCCCGCCAGGCCCGTGAGACAACCGGCGAGCGTGTAGATGATGATGCTGTACCTCGACACGGGAATGCCGGAGTGATACGCCGCCTCGCGATTGCTGCCGATGGCGTAGGCGTACCGGCCGAGGGGAGTGCATCGCATGAGCAGGGCGCCGAGCACAACCACACTCACCATAACGGCTACAGGCCACGGCGTGATCCCCAGGAAACTCCCCGTCCCAAACTCCGCGAACGAATCGGGCAGGTTCTCCGTCACCGGCATTTCCTTCGTCATCATCAGCGCAATCCCCCGGGCGATGCTCATCATGCCCAGCGTCGCGATGAAGGGCGGAATGCGGAGTCCCACCGAGAGGATACCGTTCGCCATGCCGCACAGCCCGCCCACCAGCAGGGCAATGATGATCCCCGACGCCAAGCCCAGGGGGAATCCCTTCGACATGGCCAGCGTCCCGCACACCCCAGCCAGGGCCAGGACCGAGCCGACGGAGAGGTCGATGCCGCCGGCCACGATGATGAACGTCATGCCCGTGGCCATGATGACGACGGGGGCGCTGCGGCGGAGGACATTGCCCAGGTTCCGGGTCGTCAGGAACTTGTCCGTGAACAGAGAGAGAAGCACACACAGCAGCGCGAGGCCGACAAACGGCAGGATGCTCTTGATTCGTTCCTTCATGCCTTCCCCTTCCCCATTGCCGCGTAGTGCATCACCTCTTCGGCGGTCGTCTCCTTCGCGTTCACATCGGCGACGATGCTGCCGCGATGCATGACCAGGATTCGATCGCACATCCCCAGCAGCTCCGGCAGCTCCGACGAGATGAAGAGCATCGCCTTGCCCTCGGATGCGAGGCGGTTCATCAGCTCATACACATCCCGCTTCGCGCCGACATCAATGCCGCGCGTGGGTTCGTCAAAAAGAAGGACGCGGGAGTCGCGGAACAGCCACCGCGCGATGACCACCTTCTGCTGGTTGCCGCCGCTGAGAAGGCCCGCCATTCTCCCGGCATGAGCCCCTCGGATACCAAGTCCGTCGATATAGTCCTCTGCCACGGCTCGCTCGCGCCGCCCATTGACCATGAGCTTGCTCAGCACGGCCTGAATGTTTGCGAGCGTCACATTCCACGCCACCGGCAGGTTCAGACACAGTCCGCTCCGCTTCCGGTCTTCGGTCAGCAGGCCGATGCCGTGGCGCACCGCCTCCTGCGGCGAGCGGACGCTGATCTTTCTTCCGTCCAGCAGCACCTCCCCGCCATCCAGTGACCGCACGCCGAAGACCGCCTCGGCCACGTCCGTCCGCCCGGCGCCGACCAGGCCCGCCATGCCGACGATTTCGCCCGCTTTCAGGTCGAACGAAATAGATCGGAACATCTTTCCACAACTGAAGTTACGAACAGACAGAACCACGTCCCCGATGTCCGCCTCGCGCGGGGGATAGAACTCCGTGATCTCGCGCCCGACCATGTGGCGGACGATGGTCGGGATGTCTATGGCGTGGTTCTCGTCCTCGGCTACCTTTTCGCCATCGCGAAGAATAGTGATCCGGTCGGCGATGCGCTTCACTTCTTCAAGGCGGTGGGAGATGTAAACGACTCCCACCCCCGCCGAGCGCAGGGCGTCGATGATGCGAAAGAGCTCCTCGGTCTCCGACTCCGACAGGGAGCTGGTCGGCTCGTCCATGATGAGAAGGCGACTGTCGGCCGCAAGGGCTTTGAGTATCTCGACCAACTGTCGCTGCCCGGTGGGCAGAGACAGGACGCGGTCGGTCGCGTTCAGGTCGAAGTGGTGTCTGTCGATGAGTCCTTGCGACTTGGCCCGAAGCTTGGTTCGGTCGAGGAACAGCCGCGCGCGTCGCGGCTCGCGACCGAGGAAGATATTCTGCGCGACGGTGAGGTGCGGCGCCAGGTTCAGCTCTTGGTAGATCATGGCGATGCCGGCGGCGATGGCATCGACGGGGCGGCGGAAGGTCCGGGGCTTCCCAGCGACAATGATCTCCCCGGAATCCGGGTGATATGCCCCTGCCGCGATTTTCATCAACGTGGATTTCCCCGCGCCGTTCTCGCCGACAATGGCATGCACCTCACCGGGCCTGACATCGAGATCGACGTCTTTCAGCACCGGCGCCCCGGCGAAGGACTTGCAGATGCCCCGCATCCGGAGAAAGGGGTCGCCTTCGGCCATGCTATTTCAGCCACTTGTCGAGGTCGGGGTTGACCAGCGCCTGAATCTCGGGCGTGTCCAGGTTGTCGCGCGTGACGACGGTGACGCCGGTGTCGATGCGCTTCTCCGGCGTCTTGCCGTTTTTGAGATCGACGAGGGTCTTCACCCCCTCGTATCCCATTTTGAACGGGTTCTGCACGACCAGTGCATCGAGCACCTTCGTCTTCAGCGCCTCCTGGAGCTGGGGCGAGCAATCGAAGCCGACCATCTTGATCTTGCCGGTGAGCTTGCGCGCCTTGATGGCCTGGACCGTACCGACGGCCGTGGATTCGTTGCATGCGAAGATGCCGTCGAGGTCGGGGTTCTTCGTCAGGATGTCCTCGGCTACGTCTGTTGCCTTTGATACGGTCGTGCCGGCGAATTGCGCATCGGCGATCTTGATGTTCGGGTACTTCTTCTTAATCGTGTCTATGAACCCGTTTTCGCGCTTGGTTGTCGATGCGCTGCCGGCGGAATACTTGACGACGGCGATCTTGCCCTTCTCGCCCAGGATCTTCGCCATTGCCTCCGCCCCCTCGACGCCGCCCCGGTAGTTGTCCGTTGCGACGAAGGAGACGTATTTGTCTGTATCCGCGGCGGAGTCGAAGATGGTGAGGAGGATGCCCTCCCTCTGCGCCCGCTCGATCACAGGCACGAGGGCCTTGTCATCCAGCGGGGCGAGGACGATGCCGTCCACCTGCCGGGTGATCATATCTTCGACAATGCGAATCTGCTCCGCCCGCTCCCCTTCCGTTGCCGGGCCGTCCCACAGAATCTTGACAGCAAGCTCCTTCCCCGCCTTCGCCGCACCGGCATGGACCGACTGCCAGAAGACATGGGAGGTCCCCTTCGGGATGACGGCGATGGTCAGCTTCTTCTCGCCGGGCTTGTCGGCCCCGCCCTTCTGGGCACACCCGATAGCAACGGCAAGTATCAGGACAACAGCAGCGATGATTCGGTTTCGCATGGCCCATTCCTCCAAGAGGGATTGCGCGTGACGGCACATGAAATGCGGGTTCGCTTATACCAGTTTTTCGCGCGACTGTCAATTATAGCTCCGGGGAAAACGGGTCAGGTCAGTTGTAGGGGCGGGCCCATGTGCCCGCCCCTTATGGCGAAGGGCCTTCGGCGACAGGGGCGCACACATGGGTGCGCCCCTACAGGCAACGGCAGTTAATGGTTGAAAAGCGGGAGCGACACAGGCCATAATCTTGGCGCGACATCGAACAGAAGGGAGACCCTATCATGATCCGACGCCTGACCCTCACTGCCGTGATTAGAGGTACAGTGGGCAATAATCTCCCGCGCAGGTGACAAGCCGTATGAAAGCAATTGCGCGGGGCGACAATGCCGACTATAATATGAGTGTGAGAAAGGGTTGAGGAAGAGGGACAGAACATGCATGAACGAATTTCGATAGATCCGAATATCTGCCACGGTCAGGCATGCATCAAGGGGACGAGGATTCCAGTCCACCAGATCGTTGCCATGCTGGCAAATGGTGACACCATCGAGGACCT
>JAADGH010000206.1:28080-28402 GCA_013152475.1 Planctomycetota bacterium | reverse complement strand
AGAAGACAGAATACAGGAGACAGAAGAACGGCAAGACCGCCGAGATATAGACCAAAAACGTCATTCCCGCGAAAGCGGGAATCCACGAATGGTGAAAGGAGACATGAGCCATGGCGAAATACACTGGACCGATCTGCGCGGTGTGCGGGGTGAAGGCGTGTAGCGCCGAGCCGGGGACGAAGGAACTGCCGCTGCTCTGCCCCATGCTGGCCGAGGCGGGGGCGCTGGAGGAGGCCGAACGGGTCTATCATGAGCAGGACGACGTGCACCGACTGGCCGTCGAGTCGGCCCGGACAGAGTCGGCGGGATACGGCAAGTCCAC
>JAADGH010000206.1:2945-28043 GCA_013152475.1 Planctomycetota bacterium | reverse complement strand
GAAGAAGCTCGGCATTGCCCACTGCATCGGCTTCATGCAGGAGGCCAAGACAGCGCGGGAGATTTTCCAGGTCGGGGGCTTCGAGGTCTACACCGTCTGTTGCAAGGTGGGGTCGATCGAGAAGGGATCCATCGGCCTGGCGGAGGAGGACAAGCTGCGGCCCGGCAAGCACGAGGCCCTGTGCAATCCCGTCGGGCAGGCTGCGGTCTTAGCCCGGGCGGGGACGGAGCTCAACGTCGTGCTCGGCCTGTGCGTGGGACACGACAGCCTGTTCTTCATGCACAGCAAGGCGCCGGCCACGGTGCTTGTGGCGAAGGATCGCGTCCTGGGCCACAATCCCATCGCCGCCCTCTACACCAGCCACTCGTACTATCGCCGACTCAAGGAAGCAAAGAAGCAGTAGGTAAGACGCAGGCCCGAGCGGCATGGGTCTGTTACGGGGCCAGCTCGACGAGGCTGACGTCGTCGACAAACAGCTCGGCGCCGGTCTTCTCCGCGTCCATGTGGAGCCGGGCATGGGTGATGTTCTCGCCCGCGGGCAGGACGAACTCGAGCGACGTCTCGGCCCAGTCCGCCTGGCCCTTGAGTTTTTTGGTGATCTTGTACCATTTCCAGTCGGCGCTGGTCACTTGCAGGCCGGCGGCCGACGTGGCGTCGGTCTTGACCCAACAGCTCATCCGAAACATTCGGTCGATCTCGCTTGGCTGCACACCCGGCCAGGTGAGCATGGCCCCGAACGTGCCGCCTGTGGCCTCTGTGCAGGTTACCTTCGCGCACCGCCCGCCGTTGCGCCCCCCGGGGCGGGACTCGATTCTCGCCTGGGCCTTTTTCGTGATCGACACGGCGCGCCAGTCCACCGGTTTTCCATCCTCCACCTGCTCGAACGATCCGTTCGGCAAGAGGTTCACCCCGTAAGCGCGGCGAACGGTGGCTTGGCGGACAGCCACCTGTCCCCCGGTGGCTTCATCAGCGGCAACCACCAGTTCCTTGCCTCCACCCAGATTGACTGCGGGGAGAACCAGCCTTGCCTCCTGCTGCATGGGGGCGAGTGTCTGCTGGACCGTGGAGGGTCCCGCAGTCAGGCTTACAGGCAGCCTTCCTTTCCCCACGTTGCCCACGATCACCTGCGCCTCGTAGTGGGCCGCGACGCCGGGAACGCGTGCTTGAGCGATGATACGCTGAACCCCGTCGCAGCGGGTGACGGTGAACGGCACTGGCGGCTGCCCGTCCATCTCCAATGGTTTTGGTGCAGGGACATCCTCTCCAGCGAAGGCGCTCACCCAAGAGCCCGCCGTCTGTGTCCAGCGGTTCTCCTGGCCGAGGCGCGCGGCGAACTGTGTCCCCCTTGGCGCATCGGAGGACACCAGGCGACGCCCCCCGCACTCCGATGCGCTCACCGCCGCCGATGCGCTGCCCTTCAGCACCGTGGTCTGGCCGTACGTAAGCTCCGTGCCTTTGAACAACACCGCCGATCGCACCTTCCCCTCGACCACGCACACACTCGCGGCGTCTGCGTCGGTGGAGATTTTACCGAGCGTGATCGTCTTCGCGGAGGGATCGGTGCGAAAGAGAACGATGATCGTGCGATCCGGGCCGCTCAATGTCAGGCCGATGCCGCCCTGCCCCTTTTCCTTGCGAAGCGACAGCAACCCGTCCGCTTCCCCCTTGCGGTAGGGCTGGATCGCAATCAGCGAATCGGCAGCCGCCGCCGGCTCCACGGTGGAGGCGGTCAGGTGCCACTGGTCGGGGGCCTTGCGGATGGGGGGCTTTGTGAAGTGATTGTTCTGGTCAAAGGTCAATCCCTTCGGCGCCAGATAGTCCACCCGACAACGAGATGCGCCTTTGGCAATGGTAATGCGCTGTTCTGTGGCATTCACCTCCATCTGGTTCAGGGCATGGAGGAGGAACTGATAGGTCGCCGGCTTGGGCGCGGCGAGTTCGTCACGGATCACGACAAGGGGTTCCCCGCCGGTGTGAAGGGGCCGCAGGAAGACGATGCGCCGGTTGAAGCGGTCGAGCCGGCCTTTGTAGGCTTGCTTTGCATCGCCGACGGCATAGTCGCCCGCCACCGTGGTCTGGAACGTTGCCAGTCGGCCTTTGGCGTTCCAGTCCCGTGTGGATTGCCCTTCCCCATTGACCAGCACGGAGTTGGACGCTTTCGTCTGCCAGGTCCACTCGGCATGGTGCGGGCAGCCGTAGAGTTGGTAGTAGCCGGAGGCGATGATGAGCGGCTCGCCGTAGGCGTCCAAGACGAAGGTGTTCTGGTCGGCATAGGCGTGGCTGATGGAGCCGAAGGGGCAGCTTCGCATCAGCACCGCCACGTTGCGGGCGGGATCGGGCAGGACGGTGTGCATCGTCGCCAGTCCGACATCAAAAAAGCCGCGTCCCTGGGGCAGATCGTACGGGGCCTTGGCCTCGATCTTGCTCGCGTCGAATAGCAGGCGATCGAGACCGTACAGTCTTGCCTTCTGTTGCTCGGCGTACCATTTGGCGTAGGGGTCGTGGTAGAGCGCCGCCAGCATCATCATGGTCGCGCCGCCTCCCGCATGGCCCGCCTGGCCGTCGCCGAAGGGGGACATCTTGAAGTAGGGCGGGTTGTCGTACAGTTTGTAAAGAGAAAAGTTCCGGAGGTTTGAACGCAGATGGATAGGCACCCCCGTCGTGCGCTCGACCAGCCGATAGGCGCGGGCAAAGACCGCGCTGCTCCAGCTTCCATAGTTTGGCCCCTCGCTCCACCCCCCGTCGGCCCCGCCGAAGGGCGGGTAGAAGGGCGACCAAAGCTGCAGCATGGTATAGCGCAGCATCTCCTCCACCGGCGCATCGCCGACCATAGCCAGGCTGGCTTCGAGCATGTCGGGCAGGTAGTAACCCATGTTGTGGCTTTCGTAGGGATATTTCTCGAAGGGGCGTCGCTTCCAGCGGTTTCTCATTTCTTGCATTCGGAGAGTGAGGCACTCGATACAGCGCCGCTTCTCCTCGTCCGTGAGCAGAGAATAAACCCGGTCCATGACCGTGGGGCAGTACCGGACGACCTCGGTGCCCGGCTCGTCGTTGTGCCCGAGGCTGGTGCTGCCGCAAGGGTCCCAATGGATGATATGGAGCAACCGCCGTTTGGCCTCCAGCCCGGACAGCTTGTTTCCGGTGAGGAGGTAGTCCTGCGCCAGCCGCGCCATCTGGCGGAAGAAGGGTCTCGTGGTGCGAAACGTTTTCTGATACAGCTCCTTCCGGTGCGGGTCCTTCCGGTCGGGCAGGAAATCGGGCTCGGGGAGCAGCGCCTGGTCCCGCGCGTGCTCCGCATAGCTCCGCACCTCGTCGAGCCAGTGTTCGCCGAAGACCGTCAGAGCGTGCTTGCGCATCTCGGCCAGACCCGATGCCGTGACCTGCACACGCGGCCGGGACTTGCCGATTTGCTTCACGAGGGAATCGATATCCGGGAACGGGAGCACCGGTGCGTCCACCGGGACGGTGAAGGCGCGCACGCGAGACCATTCCCCCGCGCCGTCATCCGGCCTGCCCGGACGCCAGCGCCAGTGATAGGCGCCGGGTTTGAGGGCCTCGCCGGGGGCAAAGAGCATGTAGGGGCTGGTGAACTGCATCGTCGCGTCGGCGGGGAAGGCGCGGTCTCGGCTGACCTCGACGACGTAGGACTCGCAGTTTTTGCTCGCCGGATACACGAAGCAGGGCGGGTTGGCGTTGACGGTCTCCCCGTCGGCCGGTCGGGGGACAGTCTGACACGGTGCCGGCTTGGCCTCGAACCCGGCAGCGCAGACCACCGCGCCAAGGCAAAACAGACCCAAGAAACTATACAGGGCAGTCGTCGGCATGGTCGTTCCTCCTGGCAGTCGTACGTCTTCGGGGCCTTTGACGGGAGGCCCCCGTGAGCAAGGCATACTCGCTGCGCAAGAATAGCCCACTTCACCGCGCAATGCAACCGTGAACTCGCCTTGCCCGGGACCAGGAAAACAGACGAGCCGCCGAAGGCCTGGCCGCCGGGAACGCGGACCGGGCAGATGCGCCGGGGTGCTATCTCGACCTGACGAATCAGCCCGGCGCGGGCCGTTGGCCGATCACGGGCGCGACAGTCATCCTGATGCGCAGGGGCAGATCAGCAGGCCCAAGGCCGAGGCCCTCCTCAGGCGCCTGCCCTTTGTTTGCGCCGCTGTCATGGACACGGGATTTGAGGTTGAATTGCCGAGCCGAGTGAGTTAATCTTGTCAGAATGGGTCGCAGCGTATTTCCGCATGTCATTTGCCCGGGAAGGGCTTGACGGCATATATTTTCTCGACAAGCGATGTCGCCGAAGAAACAAAAAGACAACCAAGCCAGACTTCCAACGGATATTATCCTCGACAGCGTGGCAGACGGCGTCTTCACGGTGGACAGCGAGTGGCGGACCACCTCGTTCAACCGCGCCGCCGAGGAGATCACGGGGGTGTCGCGCAAGGATGCTATCGGGCGTCCCTGCTGCGAGGTGTTCCGCGCGGAGATTTGCGAAGGGGAGTGCGCGTTGCGGCAGGCAATTGAGACGGGAAAGCCGGTCATCAACAAGACGGTGCACATCCTCGACGTCGAGGGAAACAGGGTCCCGATCAGTGTCAGCGCCGCCGCGCTCAAGGATGCGAGAGGGAAGACCATCGGCGGCGTCGAGACCTTTCGCGATCTCAGCGTGGTGGAGGAGCTCCGAAAAGAGCTTGCGAGTAAACATACGTTCCAGGACATCATCAGCAAGAATCATTTGCTGAGGCAGATCTTCGACATCCTTCCCCGGATCGCCGAGAGCGACAGCACGGTGCTCATCGAAGGGCCGAGCGGGTCGGGCAAGGAACTCTTCGCCCGCGCGATCCACCATCTGGGCCCGCGCCGTGACGGCCCTCTGGTTACGGTCAACTGCGGCGCTCTGCCGGACTCGCTCCTCGAGTCGGAGTTGTTCGGTCACGTCCAGGGCGCGTTCACGGACGCCAAGAGGGACCGGATCGGCCGATTCGCGCTTGCCGAGGGGGGGACCCTGTTTTTAGACGAAATCGGCGACATCTCTCCCGCGCTTCAGGTTCGGCTGCTCCGCGTGCTTCAGGAGAAGAAGTACGAGCCCCTTGGCTCGTCCGAGACCGTTGAGGCCGACGTGAGGATTGTCGCGGCAACGAACCATAGCCTGGAGGAGCTTGTCTCCGAGGGGCGCTTCCGCGAGGACCTCTACTACCGGGTCAACGTGGTGAATATCACGCTGCCGCCCCTCTCCCAACGCAAGGAGGACATTCCCCTGCTGGTGGACCACTTCATCACACGGCTGAAGCGACTTCGCGGCAAGGAGGTGACGGGGATTTCCCCGGAGGCGCTGACCATTCTGATGAACCACGATTTTCCCGGCAACGTGCGCGAGCTGGAAAACGCCATCGAACATGCCTTTGTCCTCTGTGGTGAGGGGACCCTCCTGCCGGAGCACCTGCCGGAAAAACTCAGGCCGCGAGTCCCCCTGCCAATAGTTGGGGCGAAGCTCGATGATCTCGAGGCAAACTTCATCGTCCAGGCCCTCACGCACAACAATTGGAACCGGAAGAAGACGGCCCAGGACCTCGGCATCCACAAGACCACCCTCTGGCGCAAGATGAAGCGCCTGGGCATTAAGAATCCAGGTTCGCCAACGAAGTAGGTGATTGCATTTGCGCAATCACCCCCCCGGCCAAACATGTTGCGATATTGCAATTGTCCGATTTCGCCATCCCGCCATCTATTATCATAACTTATTTCTGATTCACGTATTACCGCCTGCCACAAGATGAGACCATCCCTTGGCACGCCTTGTGCGAGATAGTTCCCATAGAGTGTGAAATGAATGCAAAAGCGTATCGCTATACCGGTACACAATGGGCGCGTATCCCCAGTCTTTGACGTGGCTCAACAGATAGTCCTTGTTGATGCCGTTGATGGCAGGGAGAGCGGTAGGTCTGAGCAAAGTATCGATCACGCGCTCCCATCGCGCCGGGCCGCGTGGCTTGCGGGCGAGGGGGTGATCTGCGCGGCGATCAGTTCGCCGCTGGCCGACTTGTTGCGTGGGCGGGGCGTACAGTTGTGTCCGTCCATTGTTGGAGAGATCGACGACGTGATTGGGGCGTATCTGGCTGGAGAACTCCAGGGGCCGAGGTTCATGATGCCCGGGTGTTGTGGCACAGGAAAACGAGCGCGATACGATATGGAAGAAGACGATAACCTGAGCGTTCGCCTGACACGAGTTTGAAAGAGAGGGGGCAGGACGGTTCCAAACGGTTTGTTTTCTCTGAAGGGTATTCGACAAGGCAAGTAGGGTTCCGGACGCGCGTCAAGGGAATGGCGATGGGTGTTTTTTTTGCCCGTGGTGGCGGAAAGAGCGGAAATCATCGAATTGGCGGAGGGCGGCGAATCGGGTGAAGCGAGCACTATCTACAGGACAGGTGGCGGAGTACTGCTACGTGACCAGCGATACGATTCAGAACTGGATCCGGGCCGGAATCCTTCCCGCCCAACGCACGGCGGGCGGACAGTACCGCGTGCGGGTGGAGGACTTGCGTCGCTTCATGATCGGACGGGGCATGTGCCTCATGGAACTGGACCGGGATATGGGGGAGGAGAGACAGCCGTACTGCTGGGAGTGCCATCAGGGGCAGAGACGGCGTCAAGCGGCCGAGCCGGATTTATGCGAAAACTGCGTCGTCAAGCAGGCGCTGGCTCTCCGGTGCTTCGACCTGCGCAAGCATATGGGACATCGCGGCATGTACTGCGAGTCCAGTTGCGCAGATTGTGAGTATTACCGGATATACGCCCGGCACGACAAGTAAACTCCCTGCGGGGTTTGATGGACGAACTGGAGTGGCAAGGAAAACCAAATTGGAGAAGGAAATGCCGGACCAGCCCAAGACAGTACTCGTTGTGGATGACGAGGAGGATGTTGTCAGATACCTGACGTCTTTGCTGGAGGACAATGGCTACGACGTCCTGCCTGCATACGATGGAAAAGAGGGCATGGACCTTGCAAAGAAGGAGAAGCCGGACCTGATCTCGCTGGACATCACGATGCCGGAAAAGACGGGGGTGCGTATGTTCCGCGATCTCTATGAGGACCCGGAGACGCGGGACATCCCGGTCGTAATTGTGACGGCCATCGACCCCAACTTCAAGAAGTTCATATACCAGCGACAGAAACTGGTCCCCCCGCCGGCGGCCTACTTCGAGAAGCCGATCGACAAGGAGGAATTTCTTGCCGAGGTGAACAGGATACTGGGGACGTCCAAGGGGCAAGAAGGATAGCAATGGCGGTTACAGAAAGCGAACTGAAAAGCTGGCTTCACTCCGAGATCTTCGGCCACATCCCCCTCCATATCGCCGTGATCGACCGGGACTATAATATTGTTGACGCCAACGAAAACTTCAGAAAATACTTCGGGAAATGGAACGGCACGAAGTGCTACCAAGCCTATAAGGGAGAATCTTCCCCGTGCCGCAACTGCAGCGCCATGCAGACCTTCCAGGATGGCAAGCCGAGGGTCCACGAGGAGGATGGGCAGGACGCCGACGGGCATTCTGCGCATTACGTCGTTCATACCGTGCCGGTCACGGGGGAGGACGGGTCGGTTACCCATGTGCTCGAAATATCGCGAAACGTCACCGACATCCACAACCAGCAGCGCGAATACCAGATTCTGTTTGAACGGGTCCCGTGCTACGTGGCCATTTTGGACCGGGAGTTCCGCATCCTCCGGGCGAATGAGAAGCTGCGCGAGACCTTCGGGGAGTGCCGCGGCAGGCACTGCTACGAGGTCTACAAGAAAAGGGAAACACCCTGCGAGGATTGCCCGGCGGCGAAAAGCCTCGAAGACGGTCAGGAGCATACCGCCACGCACGTCGGCATTGCCAAAGACGGCGAGGAAACCCATTACGTCGTGACCACGTCGCCGTTGGCCCGGAACAAGGATGGAAGCGCTCACCTTGTGGAGATCCTTACCGACATTACCCACGTCAAGGCCCTCGAACAGGAGAAGCTGGATGCCGAGCGCCTGGCCGCCGTCGGCCAGACGGTCGCCGGGTTGGCCCACAGCGTCAAGAACATGCTCATGGGCATCGAGGGTGGGATGTATATGGTCAGCTCGGGCCTGAAAAAGGACGACAAGACCCGGGTCACGGAGGGCTGGGAGATGCTGCAACGCAACATCGACAAGGTGTCCTCCCTCGTAAAGGATTTTCTCAGCTTCGCGCGGGGAAGAAAGCCCGACGTGAAGATGGTCGATCCGAATTCTCTTGTGGATGAGATGATCAACCTGTACGCCGAGACGGCGAAGCAGATCGGCGTCAACCTTGTCGCTGGGCCGAGGACGCCGATCAACAAGGCGCCGCTGGACCCTGACGGGATTCATACCTGTCTCACAAACCTCATTTCCAATGCCATTGATGCGTGCCAGATGAGCAGCAATAAGACATGCACGGTCACGGTGAAGGCCCGCGAAGACAATGATGTGCTCATCTTTGAGGTATCGGACGACGGATGTGGAATGGACTATGATGTCAAGAAGAGGGTCTTCACCACCTTCTTTACCACCAAGGGCGCAGAAGGCACCGGATTGGGACTCCTGACCACCCGCAAGATTGTCCAGGAACACGGCGGCAGAATTTTTGTGGAGTCATCGCCCAGGAAAGGGTCCCTCTTCCGGATAGAGCTTCCACGCGACCGCTTACCGGAAATGGATTCAGAGGGAGAGGATGAGCAATGAGTCAAGCGTCTAAGAAAACGGTTTTGATTGTCGATGATGAGGCCGACACGGTCCGGTTCCTGGCGATGGCCCTCGAGGACGCCGGCTTCGAGGTCATGACCGCTTCCCACGGCGTGGAGGCGATCGAGAAGGTCAAGGAAAAGACGCCAGACCTGATCTCGCTGGACATCGTCATGCCGAAGGGCGGGGGCGTCCGGTGCTTCCGTGAGCTGCAGAAAAACCCGGAGTGGTCGAAAATCCCCGTGATCGTGGTCACGGCCCACGCCCGGGACGATACGGGACGGGCCGACCTTCAAGAGATGACGATGTCCGGGCCGGGGGTCTATCTCGAAAAACCCGTCACCGCCGAGAGCTATGTCCATGCCATCCGAAAGGTCCTCGGTATGGATGAACCTGCTGGCGAGGCCGACGCCTCCGACCTGAAGGCCGAGGCGAAATCCCTCATCGAATCCGCCGACCCGGAGGCCCTGAAGAAGATCATCGAGGCCATGAAAAAGGACAAAAAATGAAACAGCCCGAGAGGGGAGAAAAACTCTGTCGTGAGGTACTATGGCATGGAATTACTTGACAAAAAGTGCGAATTCAACATCGAGGAGTACGACCTGTCGGATCGGCCGAGGCGCTTTCTCGAAGCCTTTGCCGCGATCCTGCAGCACTCCAACTACGGCTTTGTCCTGGATCACTACGCGCGGATCGGGATGAAATGCTCGCAGTGCGCCAGCACCTGCCCCATCTATGAGCGCACCGGCAACCCCGACGATATGCCCTGCCAGCGCTCCGAGATGCTGCTCCGGATCTATCGGCGGTACTTTACCCTCGGCGGCCGGCTCAAGGCCAGGATGTGGAACGGATACGCTCTGACCGATGACGAGATCGACAAGATGGCGGAAAGCTTCTGGCGATGCACGGCGTGCCGCCGGTGCAAGCTGTCCTGCCCCATGGGCATCGACCACGGATTGATCACCCACCTCGCCCGCTGGATCATGTCCGAAATCGGCATTGCCCCCAGGGCGCTGGTCGTCTCCGTCCGCGAGCAGTTGACCGGAAAGACACGCAACACGTCGGCCATCCCCGTCCCCGCTTTGAAGGACAGTTGCGAGTTTCTCGAAGAGGAGCTTGTCGATGAGTTCGGGATTGTGGCGAAGTTTCCCTTCGACGTGGAGGGTGCGGAGTACCTCTTCGCTCCCGCCGTCAGCGACTTCATGATGGAGGCCGAGACCCTTATGGGCAACGCCGCCGTCATGGCCGCGACCCAAGCGTCGTGGACCCTCGGCACGCAGAACTACGACGCCATCAACTACGGCCTCTTCTACAATGACCGCATGTTGGGCCGGGTCATCCGCCAGTTGGTGGCCGAAGTCCGGCGGCTGAACGCCAAGAAAATTCTCATTGGCGAGTGCGGGCACGCATCGCGGTCGGCAAAGTTCTTCGTGCCGACGTACGGCGGCGGCAAGGACGCGCCGCCGGTCATCAACTGCATGGAATACGCCCACGAGATGTGGCAGCAAGGCAAGCTGAAGCTGAAAGCGGGCGCCATCAAGGAAAAGGTCACCTATCACGATCCGTGCAACATCGCCCGGACCGGCTGGATACTGGATCAGCCCCGCGAGCTTCTAAAAGCCATCTGCGCCGACTACGTCGAGATGACCCCCAACCGGGCCGAGAACTACTGCTGCGGCGGGGGCGGCGGAAGCGTGTCCATCGATGAAATCCGCGAGTGGCGAACGAGCATCAGCGGAACAAGGAAGGCCGAGCAGCTCCGGGAGACAGGAGCACACTATGTCGTCGCGCCGTGCGCGAACTGCAAGAAGCAACTCAAAGAACTTTGCACCGACAATGATCTCGACATGGAAGTCGTCGGCCTGCACGACCTGCTGGTCAGGGCCATCGACTACCCGGACTTCATGAAAGCGCCCCCGAAGGAAGAGGACGAGGACAACGAGAAGGATGAGGAGTAGAGGAGGAGAGTTCCATGACAGAATGGCTTGTGTGGGCGCGCGGACCCATGTTTCGTTTCGCGCTCTTGATCATGATTCTTGGGCTGGTCCGGCAGATCGCGCTGGGGGTGTTCGGGATAGGAAGCGCCCTCTGGTTTGCCAGCGACAGGAAACTCCCCATCAAGAATATCATCAAGGCGACGCTGGCCTGGCTGAAACGGGAGAGGGAGCCCCATGACTGGGTGGCCTTCGTCGGCGCGTCGGCGATCTTCCACATCGGCTTCATTGCCGTGGCCCTCTTCTTCGCGGGGCATGTCGCCCTCTGGCGGCGCGGGCTGGGTTTTGGCTGGCCGGCCTTCGGGCGTGGAGTGGCGGACGTGCTGACCATCGCGGCTCTTTTGATGATTGCCGTGATTTTTGTTGCGCGGCTTGTCTTCAAGGCGGCGCGGGACCTCAGCCGGTTTCAGGACTATGCCATGCTCATCCTTATGGCGCTCCCGCTGATCACCGGCTTTCTTGCCGCGCACCCGTCGGGGGACCCGATCCCGTATGCCACGACGATGTTCCTGCATGTGATGAGCGGCAATTTGATCATGATTCTTCTCCCGTTCACGAAGTTGAGCCACAGTGTCCTGATTCCCAGTACGCAATTGGTCGGCGAGGTCGCATGGCACTTCCCGCCCGACGCGGGTGAGCGGGTCGCGGCCGCGCTCGGAAAGGATGAGAGTCTGGTATGAAACAGTATGGCATCCTCACCGACGTAACCAAGTGCATCGGATGCAACCGATGCGTCAAGGCCTGTAAGGCTGGCAACCAGACGGGCGCCGATCGTCTCTGGCGCTGGAAGAAACGGATCGACGATCTCTCGGCAAGCCGTTGGACCACTATTTTGTCCACGGACAACGGCGAGTACGTGCGCAAGCAATGCCGGCATTGCGTGGATCCCGCGTGTGTTTCGGCTTGCATTGTGGGCGCGCTGCAGAAGACCCCCGAGGGGCCTGTAATCTATGACGACTCCATCTGCATCGGATGCCGCTACTGCATGATGTCGTGCCCGTACGACATCCCCCGCTACAGTTGGGAAGATGCGGTTCCTTACATCAAAAAGTGCACCCTGTGCTATGAGCGGATCAAGAAGGGAAAGATCCCCTATTGCGTCGAGGCCTGCCCGACCCAGGCCACTATCTTCGGTGAGCGGGACGAATTGCTGGCCGAAGCGAAGCGCAGACTCAAGGCCGAACCGAACAAATATGTCCAGAAGGTATGGGGAGAGGAAGAAATCGGAGGGACCCACGTCATGTACATATCCAATGTGGACGTTGACGACCTCCTGGCCTGGAAGAAAGACCTCGGCAATGCGCCTTTGCCCCACAAGACCTGGGTCATATTGAACAAGATGCCGGCCGTCTTCCTGGGCGTCGGGGCGGTGCTGGGCGGCGTCTGGTGGGTTATCGACCGCCGGGATCACCTGCAGCAGGAAAAGGAAGCCGCTGTCGAGGACACGGAAAGCAGCGAAGAAAAGGACGAAAGCGAGGAAAAGAGTAACGATGAGAAGAGCTGAAGTTCTGAAGCTGGTTCTTTGGTTTTGCGCCGGCGCATTCGCCGTGGTGGCGGCGGCGCGAATGCTCTTCGGGCTGGGCGCAACAACGGCCCTGACCGATACATTCCCGTGGGGTCTGTGGAAGATGTTCAACGTCGTTGCCTGCGTGCCTGTCGCCGCGGGGGGCTTTGTTCTTGCCGGCATCTTCTACATCTTCCATATGAAACGATACAAGCCCATCATGCGCGCCACCGTTCTCATGGCCCTCTTGGGCTACTCCTCCGTGGCGGCCTCGCTTACACTGGACATCGGTGTGCCGTGGCGAATCTGGTTTCCCATGATCCACTGGCAGCACCATTCCGTCTTGTTCGAGGTGGCCTGGTGCATCATCCTGTACCTGAACGTCCTCCTCCTCGAATTCAGCCCGACGGTCCTCGAGCGTCTTCCCTTCGCCGGGCTGCTGAAACTCATCAAAAAGGCGACCATCGTCCTGGTCATCATCGGCATCGGGCTCTCGGTACTCCACCAGTCCTCGCTGGGGACCCTCTTTCTCATCATGCCCTTCCGGCTCCATCCCCTCTGGTACACCTGGCTGCTGCCCTTGCTCTTCCTCCTTTCGGCCATTGGGCTGGGGATCATGGCCGTGATCGGGTTGACCCTCCTGGTCGGCTGGCTCTACCGGAAGGACTTCGACCTGGATATGCTGTCGCGTCTTGCGCGGGGGGCGTCGTATTTCATGGGTGCGTATTTCCTGGTTCGGATCATCGACATCATTGCCACGGGCAAGTTCTCCCTCATCTGGGCGGGTGGCTTCGACTCAGTAAACTTCTGCATGGAATCGTTGCTCAGCGTCCTCATCCCCGTCGCCCTGCTCCAGTTCCCGAAGGTCAGAAACACCAAGGCGGGTCTCGCCGCATGCTCGATCATGGTCATTCTGGGAACCGTGCTGTACCGCATGAACTGCTCCGGCATCGCGATGATGACATCCATCAAGGAGTTCTACTTCCCGGCATGGACGGAGATCGTGTTCACGGTGGGCATTGTCTCAGGGGCCGGGATCGTGTTTCTGTTTCTTGTGGAGCACTTCTCCGTCTATCCTCACATCGGGAAAGGCACGGAGCAGGCCGGCGAGACGCCGCGCTTCGACGCGATCTCCCATGACTGGACCAGTCCAATTGCGCTGGCGGGTTATCGCCAGTATTCCTTCATGTTCATTCTGGGCGCGGCCCTGGCCTCTGCCTTCCTCCCCAACGACGCCGTCCGCGGCGCGCAGCCGGTGAGGTGCCCCGTTCAGAGATCGCGCCGGACCCTGGCCGTGAAGCTCCTGGACAACAGAGGGAAGACCGACGGTCTCGCCCGCTCGGATGCAAAGGACGCGTGCGAGGTCCTCGTGCTCGACGGCAATCGCAACCAACGTTTCGTCCTTTTCAATCATGACGCGCATGTGAAACGGGAAGGCGATAAGAAATCGTGCGTCCTGTGTCACCACATGAATATGCCCGAGGACAGGGAGACGGCGTGCGGGGAGTGCCACTGCGACATGTACAGCCCGACGCCCCTTTTCAATCACGACTACCACGTGCAGCAGCTCAACGGCAACGAGGGATGCGTGGAATGCCATAAGGACCCGGCGGCGCCGAAAAACCGCGAGACCGCCACCCCCTGTGCGGAGTGCCACAAGGACTTGCGCGTGGCGGGGTCGCGGATAGCGGTCCCTACGGATCGGTCGAAACAGTTCCTGGCCGTTGGCTATGAGCAGGCCATGCACGGTCTCTGCATCTCGTGTCACAAAGAGAGGCACCCTGACGTCAACGGGCTGCCGGCAGTGCAGACCCGTTGCAGTTTCTGCCACGGCCATGACGCGACACAGACCGCTTCGGCAAAATGAGGATCGAGCCGGAAATCCTCCTTGACAGGGCGATGACTGGGGCTGTACAATACATCCTACGTTCGTAACGGCGCTCATTTCCCCGCGACTCCTGATTGGGGGGGACGCATGAAAAAGCTCGTTCTGCTCGGCAGTGCGTTCGCCTACCTGTTTCTCGCCTCCTGTCTGCATGCCGATACCGTTGTTATGAAGGATGGCCGACGGCTCGAAGGCAAGGTCATCGACAAGGGAGAGACGATCGAGCTGCGCACGGGCGCGACGAAAACGCTTCTCGACCGGAGCGAAGTCGCCCGCGTCGAGAGGAAAAAAGCCCCCTACGAGAACATCGAATTCTTCGGTCTGAAGGCGCGTCCGCCGATAAAGAACGGGACGGACGGACGGAAAACGTGTGAGCAGATTCAGGTCGAGATGGTCTACATTCCCTCCGGCGAGGTCCCCATCCGCGAGGCCCAGGGAGGAGCGCTTCGAAAGGTCCATGTCCGAGCCTTTTTGATGGATCGGACCGAGGTGACCAATGCGCAGTACGCCCTGTTCCTCAAGCATGTGGCGGCGTACGGCGATACCGCCTGCGCCCATCCGGAACAGCCGGTCGGCAAGGACCACACGCCGGCGCATTGGGACGATCCGAAGTTCAATCAACCGCGGCAGCCGGTCGTCGGCGTCGATTGGTACGACGCCTATGCCTTTGCGAAGTGGGCCGGGAAGCGCCTGCCGACGCGAGAGGAGTGGCGCCTGGCAGCGGGCGTCGGGAGCGTCTATCCCTGGGGGAACGATCCCCAGCCCAATGCCTGCAACCACGGCAGCGTGCGCATGCTCGACAGCGGCGAGCGAAAGCTGTACACCGACAGCAGCGATGGATTCGTGTACGCGGCGCCGTCGGCGTCCTTTGCCTCCGACCAATCCCCATACGGCTGCCTTGACATGGCCGGGAACGTGAGCGAATGGACGGCGACCCTAAACGCCGGAAGGGCCTGCCGGTGCGGGGGGAACATGTGCCAGCCCGCGGAGCTCTGCCGCAACCGCACGTACAGGTTCATGGAGCGGTCCCTGCGCTCCTTCACCACAGGCTTCCGATGCGCCACGGACGCCGAGTAGTTCTGGTTGACTTCCGTCCGAAATCGGGTAGAATTTCGGCAGCGTTCAGAAACCCAACCCATCGGAGAAACCGCCATGAAGGCAGTGCTGTTGAAGGGGGAATGCGAGGTCGAGATCGGCGACATCCCCGAACCCGAGCCGCAGGAGGGCGACGCCGTCATCCAGGTGAAGGCCGTCGGCCTTTGCGGCAGCGGGATGGGGAGCTACCGCGGCCCGAGGAAGGAAAAACCTATCCCTACCGGACACGAAGCCGCCGGCATTGTGGCGGACCCGCGGGGCGCACCAAACCTGAAAGAGGGCGACCGCGTCGTCGTCCTGGCCGTGGGCGGGTGCGGCGAATGCGAGTGCTGCAAGAACGGCCACATGGCCTACTGCGAAGACGTGCGGACCATGAGCCCCAGCCACTGTGAGAAGGTGGCCTTTATGGCGCGGTGCTGCCTGCCGATCCCGGACGACATGAGCTTTCCCGTCGCCATCGCCGTGGGCGGGTGCGGGCTGGGCGTGGGGTACCATGGAGTGATGCGCCTGAACGTGAAGCCGGACGACTTCGTGGTGGTTATGGGTGTCGGGCCGATCGGCCTGTCGGCCACGTTGGTTCTGGCGCACCTCGGCGTGAAGGCTGCGGTGGTGGACGTCGTCCCGTATCGCCTGGAGCTGGCGGAGAAGCTGGGCGCGGAGTTCTTGATCAACGCGACGAACCTGGACGTGACGGCGGCGATCATCGAGGCGAACAACGGCGAGAGGCCGACGAAGGCCATCCTCGCGACGAGCAATCACAAGGCGGCCTTCGCCGCCCTGGAGGCCCTGGGCCCCGGCGGGCGGATGGTCACACTCGGCGGCGTGCGGGAGTGGCCGATCAATGCGTTCAACAATCTGTCCATCCGAGACCGCGCCCTGCTGGGGAGCTGGCACTACCACCACCAGGACTTTTCAAAGATGATGCACATCGTCGAGTCCGGCGCGCCGGTCGATCAATTGGTGACCCACGTCTTCCCCTTCGCCGAGGCCGCCGAGGCCTACAAAACCTTCGACAGCGGCCAGTCGGGCAAGGTGGTGCTGAGCCTGGAGGAGTAAACCGGCTGCGGGGGCTCCTTTCCGGCCTTGACAATGCCCCGTCTTTTCTCCATACTTTCCCCCTGTTTGCTTCCATCCCCTATGGCGTCAAGAAAGGAGAATGCACATGGGACGGATCAACCAGTCGTTCTGCCTCGGGTGTTTCAAGTCCAAAGATGTCAGCGATGACGATCTCTTCGCCGCCGCGGCCAAGATCGGTTACGCCGCTGTCGAGTGGTGGGGCCGGGCGCAAGTGCCCCACGACGATCTCGTCGCCCTTGCGAAGAAGCACGGCCTGCGCGTGGCCAGTTGCTCCGGTCACGCCTCCCTGCCCGACGGCATGAACAAGCCGGAGAACCACGACCGCATCGAGAAGGAAATCCTCGAGAGCATCAAGATCGCCCAGCGCGACGACATCCCCGGCCTCATCTGCTTCAGCGGCAACCGCAACGAAGGCCAGAGCGACGAGGAGGGCCTGGAAGAATGCGTCAAGATATTCAACCGCGTCAAGGGCGCGGCAGAGAAGGCGAACGTCAACTTGAACCTCGAGCTCCTCAACAGCAAGGTGAACCATCCCGGTTATCAGTGCGACCATACCGCCTGGGGCGTCGAGCTCTGCAAGCGCGTGGACTCGCCGAACGTGAAGCTGCTCTACGACATCTACCACATGCAGATCATGGAAGGCGACATCATCCGCACCGTCCAGGAGAACATCGACTATATCGGTCACTTCCACACCGCGGGCAACCCCGGTCGGAACGACATGGACGACACGCAGGAGATGAACTACGTGGGCATCTGCAAGGGCATCGCCGAGACGGGATACAAGTTCTACATGGGCCACGAGTTCAGCCCGAAGGGCGACAAGATCGAGGCCCTCGAAGCGGCATTCAAACTCTGCGACGTGTGACCGGGCAAACCACGGTGCGCCACGATCAAACTCGTCCAATGAGAAGAAATGACCGGATGATTGGAAAGGTCCTTTAAAGGAGTGCATTTCATGCCGAACAAGATTTCGTGTCGTGAAGGTGTCTATGGCGGCTGGGAGGCGGCGGCGGAATACCTGCCCAAGGCGGGGATTCAATACATCGAGCTCCAGGTGCGCGAGGTCGATGCGCTCAAGACAGCGGCCGATGGATGCAACGCGAAGGGCGTTACACCCCTTACCATCGCCGGCGGCGTGGACTGCGACGATCAGGCATCCATCGACAAGGTGAAGGCCGCGTGCGAGGTGGCGAAGGAGATTGACGTGCATCATTACTTCCTGAGCGCCAAGGGCGAGGACCGGGCGAAGTCGATGAACATCCTCCACGACCTCGGTGTGCACGCCCGCGATTGCGATGTCACCCTCTGCCTCGAAACCCATCCCCCCTTCTGTCTGAACGGCGATGAGATGCTCAAGACCATGAGCGAGGTGAACCAGGACAACGTCCGGATCAACTTCGACACCGCAAACGTGTTCTACTACAACGAGAACACGGACAGCGCCGACGAGCTGGACAAGGCCGTCCAGTACGTGGCCAGCGTCCACCTGAAGGACACCGACGGCGGGTTCAAGTCGGGCAACTTCCCCGTCTTCGGCGAGGGCGTCGTCCAGTTCAAGCGCATCTTCCAGACCCTCCACCACAACGGCTTCGACGGCCCCCTGACGATGGAGCTCGAAGGGAACCTGATGAAGGGCCTCGACAACGACGGCCGGCACGAGAAGGTCGTAGGGTGCATGGACTACCTGAAGAGCATTGGTGAGGCTTGATCGAAAAGTGAAACAATTCATCGTCGCTGCGATTCTGCTCTTTGCCTCGAGCAGTGGATTCGGCAAGACCTATCGCGAGATCACGAGCGAAGGCGAATGGGGAGATTACGAGGCATTTCCCGACGTGACGCGCGCGAAGAACGGCGATATCCTCGTGGTCTTCTACGCCGGCTATGGGCATGTGTCGAACCCGACACCCGATCTCCCAAAGGGCGGACGCATCAGCATGATCCGCTCCACCGACGGCGGGGCGACCTGGGGACAACCGCAAACGGTGGTGGATACCGACACGGACGACCGTGACCCGTCCATCGCTTGCCTCTCCGACGGGACGCTGCTGGTGTCCTATTTCACAAGCACGTATTTCCCCGACAAGAAGGGGCGCGTCTGCGAGACGTGGGTTGTCCGCTCCGAGGACAATGGCCAAACCTGGGCCGAGCCCATCAAAGTGCCATCGCCGTTCCACACGGAAGAAGAAATCGCTAAGGCCTTCGAGAAAAAAGAAGGGAGGATCTGCACCGCTGTCTCCTCCCCCGTGTGCGAGCTATCCGACGGCATCCTAGCCCTTATGGTGTACGGCCGAAACAAGAAGGGGATCTACGTCCCCGCGCTGGTCCGGTCCAGGGACAAAGGGAAGACATGGGGTGACGCCACGATCATCGACGAAGGAACCGGACAAACCAACGCGCACACCCACTACGAACCGAATATCGTCGAGCTGCCGGACAAAACGATCCTCTGCATGTTGCGGCCCTGCATGTGCAAAACCCTGTCCAGGGACGGGGGGCGCACATGGACCCCGGCAGAGCCGATCGGACATCGCGGCGATGCGCCGTATCTGCTTCTGACCTCCGACGGGCTTCTCCTTTGCGGCCATCGCCATCCGGGAACAAGCATTTCTATCTCCGCGGATCTCGGCAAGACCTGGCCCCCTCCGACCCAAATCGACCGATGCGGCGGCGCTTACCCGAGCCTGCTGGAACTGGACGGCGGACGGATCATGGTGATCTACTATGAAGAGGGAAGAGGGTCCGACATCCGCCAGGCCGGTTTCAAGATCGAGCGGATCCCTACACCGGTGCTCGAAGACTTCGATGTCATTCCACTAACCGGAAAGCCGAGCGACCTGCCGCAGCTCGACCTGAAAAAGCTGTTCACCGAGGGCAAGGTGAAGATGGACACCGACATGACGTGGACGTCGGCGAAGTATCCCCATTGCAAACCCGAGGCGGCCTTCGATGGCGACACCAGGAAGGGATACGGAGCACACAAACCCGCGAAGAATGTCAGCGCGTTCTATTCCCTGATGTTCAATACGGAGACCGAGATCAGCGCCGTGGGCTTGTGCCTCAAGCCGGGGTATTTGGAACGCGCCGAGTTCTACGTCTTGAAAGACGGCAAGTGGGAAGGGCCGGAATTCTGGATTGAGGAGGTGGCGCAAACGGGAAAGCTGACATACCGCAAGTTCCGCCGCCCCATCAAGACAAAAGGGATTCGACTGAATCTATATGAAAAGACGGGCAACTGGCAAAGCCTGTATGAAATCGAGTTGTTCGGAAGATAATTTGCGAAAGGAGAAATCATGGCGGATTTCAAAGCGGCCATCATCGGCTGCGGCGGGAGGGCGAACTGCCACGCAGGCGGGTTCCAGGATGTAGAGGACACGGACCTTGTCGCTGTGGCCGATCTGGACAAGGAGCGCGCCGACGCCTTTGCCGAGAAGTATAGCGCGCAGGTCTATTACGACGCGGAGAAGATGCTCGATGAGGTCAAGCCCGACATCGTGAGCATCGTCACCCGCGAGCACCCGAGGCGCAAACTCACCGTCATGTGCGCCGAGGCCGGGGTGAAGGGCATCATCGCCGAGAAGCCCATGGCCCGCACGCTCGCTGAGGCCTACGAGATGGTCGAGAAGTGCGAGGAGAAAAACTGCGTCCTCACCGTCTGCCAGCAGATGCGCTTCTGCACGGAGTTTATCCAGGCGCGCGAGATCCTCTCCGGCGACGAGATCGGCCGGCCGTACTTCATGCGCGCCACGTGTTACGGCGCGCTCATGGAGCAAGGCCCGCACATGATCGACATGATCCTCTACGTCATCGGCGACCGCAAGGTCGTGTCGGTGATGGCGCAGGTGGACGAAGTCGAGAAGTCCCACGACATGGTCCACCCGTGCCCGGTCTTTACCGTGGGCTACCTGAAGCTTGATGACGACACACGCGTGGTCATCGAGAGCGGCCGCACGTTCCCCAAGATTCCCGAGATCGACAGCCTCTGGCTGCAGAAGCGGCTCGAGGCCCTCGGGACGGAAGGGATGATGGACGTAGTCGTGGCCAACTACTGCAAGGTGCTGAGCACCAAGAAGCTCGGCTGGCAGGTCACCGAGAGCAGCATCGACGACTGGAACGCCGCGACGCCGCGCTTCATCGAGGAGCTGTGCCAGGTCCTCCGCTCAGGCGGCGAGCATCGCAACGGCGGGCGCGAGTCCCTGGCGGGCTTCGAGATCATCACCGCCCTCTATCAGTCCGTCCTGTCGAAGTCGGCGGTCGAGCTTCCCGTTGACAGGAACATCACCCCGTTGGAAGAAATCGTACCCGAACAGTAGGAGGAAATGGATTCGCCATGGCGAAGAAAGTGAAAGTTGGAGTCATCGGCCTGGGGTGGCCGGGGCGGGAGCACCTGAAGGGCTATGCGGCCAGCGACGCCGTCGAGGTCACGGCCCTGTGCGACAAGAACGAGGAGTTGCTGAAAGAACAGGCCGAGCAGTTCGGCGTGTCCGACACCTACACCGACCACAAGGACATGCTCAAGAAGGCCGACATGGACGCCGTGAGCGTCTGCCTGCCGAACTTCCTGCACTGCCCCATCTCGATGGATGCACTGAAGGCCGGCAAGCACGTCTTCTGCGAGAAGCCGCCGGCCATGAACGCAAAGGAGGCGGCAAAGATGGCGGCCCTTGCCAAGAAGAAGCGGCGGAAGCTCATGTATGCCCTCTGTCAGCGCTTCAGCGCCCAGGCGAAATACGTCCGCGGCCTCGTGGACAAGGGCGAGCTGGGCGACATCTACTTCGGCAAGGCCGGATACATTCGTCGGCGCGGCATCCCCATCGGCGCCGGCGGGTGGTTCGTGGACAAGGCCCGCGCCGGCGGCGGGGCGCTGATCGACATCGGCGTCCACCCGCTCGACTGCGTCTGGTGGCTCATGGGCACGCCGAAGCCCGAGGTCGTCATGGGGACCACCTACCAGAAGTTTCGTCATGCCGTGCCGAAGGGCGTCAAGTTCGACGTGGACGATTCAGCCTTCGCGATTGTCCGGTTCAAGAACGACGCGACGCTCGTGCTGGAGTGCAGTTGGGCGCTGTACCGCGATGCGGGCGGCGCGCGGGAGATTGCCGGGACCAAGGGCGGCGCAAACCTGGCCCCCCTGCGAATCCTGACCGAACGCAACGGCATCCAGGAGGACATCACCCCGCAGCTCAAGGACGAGAACCAGTTCCAGAACGAGGTGGCGCACTTCGCCCGGTGCGTCCTCGGCAAGGAGGAACCTATCCCCAGCGCGGAGCAGGGGATGATGCTGATGCAGATGCTGGACGCGATCTACAAGTCATCGGAGACAGGGAAGGAAGTTCGTATCCGCTGAAAAAAAAATGCGCCGCCATCCGGCCCTTGCGGCCCGATGGCGGCGCGTACGACAGGTACGACCTCTACCAACAAGCCAGTTGTGCGGGGGCCGCGGCCTTGTCCACCCAGAAGGGCAGGCCTTCCTTCGCTCTCATCTGAAAGCCATAATCGAGAGCGTCCTTTTTCGTGGTGAACCCACGAATCCTGACGCGATGGAAACGCCCCTGTCCGGGGACCTCGGCGACGATCGTGTAGACCGCATATCCCTTCGCACGCAAGTATTCCGCAAAGCGCCGCGCGCCCTCGGGGTGTCGCGTGGCGCAGAGCTGCACGGCATAGTCGTCCTTCGGCTCGGAGGCCGGGACTGCCGCGCCCGAAGCCAACCGTTTTTCGATTCCCGCGTACCGCTGGTCGGGTTTGAGGACCGTCTTCTGCAGGGCGAGGGCCCGTTCCTTCGAAAGCGGTTTCGGTCGGCGGCGCATGAGCGCGGCGTAGGAGGGACCCGTCTTCGCGGCATCCACGAGCGGCCGGGCCATCTCGCGGGTCATCTCGTCGGTCATCTCATTCATCTGGAAACCTTCGAGGGCGAACTGCGCCGGTGGGATGGGAACCATGTAGATGATGACGGGCACCTTAAGTATGCCCTTTATGCGGATCTCGTCCTTCTCGCTTGACCACAGCCACTTTCCCGTGTGCGCGTCCACCATGTTCGCCTTCGCGGCCATGGCACCGTGGGCGTGGACGACCACGTAGAGCTTGTCCCACTGCGTTACCTCGCCGTAGATGAGCGCATCGACGCCCAGGCTCTCGCCGAGCTCCTGCGGCGGGATGGTCTGCAGCTCGCCTGCGTTCTGCCACCCGTTCATTGCCAGGATGCGATCGACGTAGGCGATGTCGGCGACCTCCAGGTTCGACTCCTGAAGCTTGGCGGCGAAGGCGCGGCGGACCTTTTCCGCGCCCTTGCGCTGGGATTTCTTCTTCACCGTGAAGGGCAGGACCGCCACGCGCATGGGCTTCACCGGATCGAAGTCCGCGGCCATTCGGGTCTTCAGCGGGTGCGCGCACCCGACGCACAGCAGAAGGGCCGACACCAATCCACAACAGAGGGCGACGCTTCTTCTCATCATGTCTTCACCTTTCCAAAGGGGGTCACTTGCTGGCAAATGCCTTTCGAATCCGAGCCGTCTTCTGGCCGACGTTGCCATTGCGGTCCTGCAGTCGGCAGACGATAGTGCCGTCGCTTTTCTCGATGTCCTTGCGGATCGTATAAGCCCCGGTGTAAACGCCCAGCGGCGCCTCGGTCAGGGGGATGTAATCCTGCACGCCGTACAGATTCATCGTCGCCGCCATTCCGGGTGTGCCCTGTACCACCACGACCACCTGCTGGCCGGGCTCCAGGCCGCGGCCGTCGGCGCTGGTTCGGATCGACTGAATCTGGGGCAGCGGCGCCGCGGCGATTCGCTCTCCCGCCACATCGGGCAGGGTGGCGACGACCTTTCGCGCCAGTTTGTCGGCTGCGTGCTGGTAGGCCTCCTCCTTCAGCATGTTGGCGTACTGGTCCTCGACGGTTTCGACCACATGCAGCGCGTCCAAAAGCAGCCCCCCGCGCTGCCCGTCGCAGTGCGCCGCCTGCCAGATCGCCTTGCCCGTCCGGGCATTGATGAGGGTAAATTCCCCCTCAATCCGCGTTTCCGAATAGACCACCGCAGTGATGTTGCTCGTCTTCCGGATGGTCCCGAACAAGATCGCATCCGCGCCGATCGCCTTGGCGATGACGTCGGCATTGTGCGGGGCTATATCGGTCGGGGCGATGCCGGCCTGCTCGAGGCGGTAGTCCACCTCGCCCAGTTTCATATCGGCAAAGCCGAGGACGCAGAGGTCGTCGTAAATCGCCCGCCGGACCATGTCCTTGATGAAGGGCGGCTCCTCCGGTCCCTGGAACGGCACGACAGCGATGCGCTTCACACTCGGCTCCATCATGTCCGCATTAAATGTACTGGACACCTGGCAGCCACAGATCAACGCCCCCGCAACGCACAGGACAACCGCTACATAGGCTCTCATGGCCCTTCTCCTTCGGCATAGGGTGAAGACATAATCTTCCCGCAAATGGAGGTGATTTTGCGATTCAAGGAGCACTACAGACGGGGGGGAGGAACCTCTATCCATAGGTGATGCTCCGGATCATACCCCCATATCTTGCGTACATTATCGCATATTTCGCCGGGAAAGGCAAGGGAAATTTTCCGGGCCAAGTTACCGGTCGGTTATGGGGAAGAGCGGACAAGCAAATGCAGCCGCTCCCTTATGGTTGCGGAACGTCGACGGCACAAGCATTGCGGCAAATACCGCAGGCCAGACCAGCGGCGCCCCCCCTCGTCTTGATCGCTTCATTCCCCAGAGGAAACGATATCGTCATGTCGCGTTGTACACCCGCACCTCATAAATCCGCGCGGCGCCGACGCCGTTTGTCTTTGTGACTTTGATGCGGACTTTCTGCGCCTTTACGGTCTCGAAGCGATGGACGCGGCGGCGCTGATAGTTGCCGGTCACCTTCTCGACGGTTTTCCACTTGCCCTTCTGCTGCACCTGGATCTCGTAGTCGCTCACGCACTCCGCGATACGATAGAAGGCGGGGAAGGCGCGATGGTCCTTAAAAAGCATCGTGTCGAAGGTCACGTGCACCCTATTGAACCGCGCCGGCTTGCCGAGGTCAAGGGTCAGCGCCTGCGGTAGGTCCCTGGCCGCATCGGATATCCAGATGTTCGGCCACTTCTCCGGCCGGGCCACGCCGTTCACTACATTGTCCGGGCCGAAGGGCATGGACGGCGGATCGAGTCTCATGCTGAAGACAACGCCGTGACCCACGTAGCGTTTCCATTTTGGTTTCCTGTAATTCGCGGCGACGCCGGGAACCAAATTCGATTGGGACCAGGCGATGCCCGGAGCCGGCGCGACGTTGATGCGGTAGAGTCCCGGCTCGACATCCGCACCGATGGCGAAGTCCGCCCACCCCTCGTAACCGGCGGGGACCGTCGCCTTGGCCTTGATCGGCTCGGCGCAACACGAGGCCGGCTCCCTCTCCCCGTTGAACGACCAGATGTCCACGGCCGGGAGGAATTCGATCTCGACCGTGGTTTCCTTCTCGGCCTTCGACTTGAGGTGCAGGCCGATGCTCTCAACGCGGCTCGCCGAGACGGGGAAGACCTGAGCGCGGTAGGCATCAAGGCCGATGGACGCATCGGTGGGGTCCAGCGAGAGTGTCGCTTGCGATGTCGCTTCCGCGTTCGCACCCAATGCGAGGTCCTTCGAGTCGCGGTTGGGCATCTCGGGGATGAAGCAGTCGTCCTTGAGGAGCTGCTGCTGGAGTTCGGCGATGTGCTTCCTGGCGAGCTGCTTCGGCGACGCCTTGCGCCGGATGCACAGGGGCGCAGCCGTGCCGACGGCCTGGCCCATGAGGGCGCAGGTGAGCATCAGCCG
>JAADGH010000206.1:0-2848 GCA_013152475.1 Planctomycetota bacterium | reverse complement strand
CCGTAGAGCGGAGTGCGCAGTTTGGGTGCGAGGCCGGGGTCCCCGCAGAGCGCCTCCGGGGGCTTTGGGATGGCCAGGATGCCGCCCATGGTGTGGAGGTCGATGAACCACCCGCCGTAGGCGACGCAGTCCGGGAAGGGCGTGCGCTCGAAGAGGTCCTGCTGCTTCAGGATCACATCGCCCACCAGCCGCCGGCTCTCGCGCTTGCCGGGGACCATGCCGATCCAATCGAGGACGAGGTTCTCGGCGTCGTAGTCGCCGTGGTTCTTGATGTGGTCCCAGACGCCCACGAGGTGCGTGATGATCTCCTCCCGGATGGCCTCGTTATCGTCGATGGTGTGGAAGGGCACGCCAACCTCGATCCACCAGTAGCCGGCATACTCGTTGCCCTTTCCATGGACCCGGCGTCCGGCGAGCGAATCGACGGTGGGATAGCACTTCGCCCACTCCGGCGGCGTGAAGGGAACGGGGTGGCCCACGTCCCTGGTCCGGAACATGAGCGTGTTGCCCTGCGTCTTGTCATCGGCCTTCGGAGGAGCCAGCGACTCGCCGAACTCCTTCCGCGATTCTCGCCCGTAGCGGAACTCCGCTCCCGCCGCTGCGCCGACGGTCCCGTCGCCGGTGCAGTCGATGAAATACCTGGCATGGAGCTTCAGCCTACGCTCGGACTCGGCCTGCTCGGCGACGATGCAGGCGATCCGGCTCTTGCCCTTCATCTCGACGCCGCGGACGCTCGTGTTGAGATGGAGCGTCAGGTTGGGCTCGGCACGGACGAACTCATAGAGGACCATGTCCCACCGCGAGTTCATCGTGCCCTCACCGACCCTGTCGTGGTTGCGCGCGCGGTCCTCGATCATGATCTCCTCGATGATCCCCGTCTCGCGCGCCCAGGCGCAGCAGTTGTTCGCACCGCCGGGGGGGACGCGGATCTCGCTGCTGGCGTTGCCGCCCAGAACGGGGCGATCCTGGACCAGGGCCGTGTTGCACCCCTGTCGCGCCGATGCGATGGCGGCGCACACCCCCGCCAGCCCTCCACCCGCGACGACGACATCAAACATTTCCTTGGTTTCTCTGCCCGCAACCTTTGTCTTCCGCGACGTGCTCACAATGGTCTCCTTTGTGTTGGCACATGCCTGCCACAACAACGGAAGGGATCATACCGCGAGCCGGAAGAACTGTCTACCTATGATCGGGCTGAAAAGATGGAACTATTTTGACGTGGTATTCTGGCGACGAAATTCAAGGGGGGTGAGGCCGACGAGCTCGCGGAACTTCTTGTTGAAGTAGCTCTGGTCGGCATAGCCCACATGGTAGGCGATGTCGATGACCTTCATGGACGTGGTCAGCAGCAGGTTTCGCGCCTCCTCGATCCGGCGCATGGTGAGGAACTCGACAAAGGTCATGCCCGTGGTGCGCCGGAACAGGCGGCTGAAGTATGACGGACTCAGGCCCACGTGCTCGGCCACTTCGCCCAACGTCAGGTCTTCGCGAAAGCGAATGTCGATCAGTTGCATGACCAGGGCGACGGGCCGGTTCTGCTCCTCCTCGATGGCGCGCTGGATGGCCATTTTGCGGTTGGCATCGACGATGTAGTTGGCCGCGATGCTGAGCAGGTTGCCGGCGTTCTCGAGCTTGCGCTTGGATATCTTCGGGACCTTCCGGAAGGCGAGCCGGAGCTTCTCGATGTCCACGTCCAGGTCGGCCACGTTGCGGGCGATGGTTCGGAACCGGCTCTCGCGGGAGTTGCGGATGACGGCCTGGCCGCAGAAGATGGTGCCCAGGTGCTGCTCGTCGCGCATGATGGGGACGACCATTTCCGTCAGGCCCGCATGGCACTGGTGGAGGAACGGCCGGCCGAGTCTGCCCGCCTTGGCATCGGCGATCTTCGCGTCGGAATGGATACAGGCATCGATCCCCTTCGGCGAGGTCTTGACGATCTGGCAGAACTCGGAGTAGTGGATGCAGAGGGCTTCCTCCATCGGCTCCGCCTCGCCCCGTGTGAAGCCAGCCACGTCGTGGACACAGATCGGCAGCCCCGCCAGGTCCTGCACGGACCTGAGGAAGTCCTTGAACAGTCTCAGCGGCGAGGGGTTGAAGCTCGTCTGCCTATCCAACAATTTCCCTCTTTGCCCGTTCGACGACTTCATGGACCTCGTCGAGCAGGTCCTGGTTGACCTCGGGCTGCTTCCAACTTGCGAGGTATTCCTTCCACTGTTTATTCGCTTTTGCGAGCATCTGTCGCTCGCGGCCGGCCTCCTGCCCGTCGCGCCACATGGAGACGTCGAGAAGCTTCGGCATCCACAGCGCCTCGCGGAAATGGGCGAAGGTGTGGTCGGTGTCCATGTAGGTCTTGCCCTCGCCTATGCCGACGGTATCGATCTCATCGAGGGCGAGGGTGTCGTCGTTGATCTGGATGCCCCGGTAGAACTCCCACAGCCCGCGGCAGAGGTCGAGGTCGATCATCGCCTGCTCGGGGCTGAAGATGGCCGCACCGTCGAGCGACCCCAGGTGCATGCCGAGGGTCCCCGTGGCCGAGGCGAGCATGGTCTGCTTGAAGGTCCGCTCGTAGGCGCACTGGAGTCCGGGCAGTTTCGCATTGACATAGCTCGCGCATCGGTCCAGCGAGATGCTCAGACCGTACAGGCGATTGAGCACGCGCCAGGTGACGATGTCCTGGATGACGGCCTGGGGCGAGCAGAAGCTCGCCTTGCCGTGGGTCATGTCCATGGTCCCGCTGATGAGCATGCCCACGCCGCTGGCCTTTGGGTTGATCGCGCGGGCGACCAGGCGCGCGCCGAGCAGCTCGGCGATGCACATGACGATGCAGCCGGCCGTGGTGACCGGCGCG
>JAADGH010000052.1 GCA_013152475.1 Planctomycetota bacterium | reverse complement strand
TGGTGGTCCACGTTCAGGGCGGTGATGGCCTTGCCGCCCGCCTCCTGCCGGCCGAAGGTCATGCGGGCGATATTGATATTGTGCCGGCCGAGGACGGTGCCGATGCCGCCGATCAGGCCGGGCCGGTCCATGTCGAAGATGACCAGCACGTTGCCCTCTGGGACGACCTCGACATGATAGTCGTCGATTGACACGATACGGATATTGTCCTGCCCGAACAGCGTGCCCTGCGTGGACCGCGATCCGTCGGCCGTCTCCACCTCGGCGCGGATGAGATTGGCAAAGCCGCGCGGGGCCTCAGACTTATGCTCGGTGAGAGCGATGTTTCGGCTCTGTGCCATGAGCGGCGCGTTGACCATGTTGATCGGCTGGTCGAACATGGGCCGCAGCAGGCCGGTGAGATAGCTCGACGTCACCATGGTCAGATCGCCCTTGGCGATCTCGCCGCTATAGGTGATCTCGACGCTCTTGATCCGGCCCGGGCTGAGCTGGATCTGCATCATGCCCATCTTCTCCGCCAGGGCGATGTAGGGCCGCAGGCGGTCCGCCTCCTTCAGGTCGAGCGATGGCAGGTTCACGGCATGGCGCACGCCGCGGTCGAGGAGGGCGTCGGCAAGCTGCGCCGCCGCCTGCTCCGCCACCATGATCTGCGCTTCCTCCGTGGAAGCGGCGAGGTGCGGCGTGCACACGACCTGGGGCAGCTCGACCAGCCGACGGTCCGTGGGCGGCTCCTCGATGAACACGTCAAGCGCCGCACCGGCGACCTGGCCGGACCGGATGGCGTCGTATAGGGCGGCCTCGTCGATGATCCCGCCGCGGGCGCAGTTGAGAATGCGCACGCCCTTTTTCATCATGGCGAATTCTTTTTCGCCGATCATCCCCTCCGTCTCGGGGGTCATGGGGGTGTGGACGGTGATGTAGTCGGCCCGGGGATAGATGTCCTTCGGGTCGGCCACCAGCTCGACGCCGAGGTCGTGGGCCTTCTGCCTGTCGATGAAGGGGTCGAAGCCGATCACCTTCATGTCCAGACCCACGGCGCACCTTGCCACGTCGTACCCCACGCGGCCGAGACCGATGATGCCCAGCACCTTCTCCGCCACCTGTGTGCCCTTGAAGGATTTCTTGTCCCACTTCCCGTCGCGCAGCGAGGCGTTCGCCTGGGGGATATTTCGCGACAGCGAAAGAAGCATGGCGATGGTGTGCTCGGCGGTGGAGCGCGTGTTGCCGCCGGGGGTGTTCATGACGATGACGCCGCGCTTCGTGGCGGCGGTCACGTCCACGTTGTCGATGCCCACGCCCGCGCGGCAGACGGCGCGCAGGCTCTCGGCCGCCTCGATGACATCGGCGGTGAGCTTCGTCGCGCTGCGGATGATGACGCCGTCGGCGGATTGGATTTCCGCCTTCAGCTCCTCCGGCGCCATGCCGGTCTTGTAAACGACGTCGATCTTCGCCTGTTTCAAAATCTCGAACGCCTGCTCCGGGAGCGTATCACAAACCAGGACCTTCACCTTCTCACACCTTGCCTTTCGGGAAACCAGGAATACGGCTGAGTTGAGAATCCACCTGTAAGAGATGTCCAATCCTATCACGGCGGCGTCAAAGGTTCAAGACGGAATCACAGACGCCGGGCCTTGAATCCCCGGCCGGCTTCAGTGATAATGACCCCGTCCGAGCAGACCGTAACCATTTAGCCGGGTGTTGTCATTCCCGCGAAAGCGGGAATCCAGGCCCTCGATCACTCGTGGATTCCCGCGTACGCGGGAATGACGAGAGACCGAATATCGCGTTTCCACACTTGGCTAAATGGCTACGGCAAACCGTGAGGAGGGATCGGAGAATGGGAAAACTCGACATCGCGCTGTTCCTCATCGTTTCCCTGCCGTTCTGCCTGTTGGCGGCTGAGTCGCCCTGCACACTCTACAAGCCGCGGAACATCCGTATCGCGAAGGAAAACATCAAGCAGTACAAATGGGCGGAGAACATCCTGAAGAGGTATGTCCGGGCGGGCAACTCCTGCTTGGAGAAGGACAAGGCGTTCTTCGACGCGATGGTCCCCGACCTGACGCCGTGGCCCGTCTACGGCCAGAACTGCCCCGCGTGCGTGGGGAAGCAATCCTCCATGGGCGAGACAGGCCTCTATCGCTGGAGCGTCAAGGAGCCCGACAAGCTCACGTGCAAGTACTGCAAGACCGTCTACCCCAACCCGAAATACCCCGAGGCGGGGAGCATGACCGCGCCGAAGATGGGACAGACATTCACCTTCTACCTGACCGACGAGGAGCGCGCCCACCCGGAGGACAAGTCGGGAAAGTATGCCTATCGCTGGGCAAGTTGGCCCGTGCATACGAGCTGGAGCGGTCTCATCCGTCGCAGGAAGGCCGCCTGGGCCATCAGCAAGGTCCTCCCTCTGGCCAAGGCCTATGCACTGACCGACGACGCGCGATACGCCGAGCGCGCCGCGTGGATACTGGACCGGCTGGCTTGCGTCTATCCGAAGTGGCTCTACCACAGCTACAACGGCACCTATGCCGACTGCCCGCCCGCCGAGGCCGCAAGAGAGATGGGCCGGCACCCGCGCGCGGGGAAGTTCCCCATCGAAACCATCATCACGGCCTTTCCCGGCCTGCACACGAAGAAGGGCTACGCCTATCTCAACGCAGGCTTCTGGGGAGCGGGACGCTTCTGTGCCGGTGTGGGCGGCGAGGGGGGCTTCCTCCTCAACATGACCGTGGCCTACGACCTGATCCGCAACGCGAAGCACCCCGACGGCAGGCCCGTCCTGACGCCGGAGATGGACAAGCGAATCCGCGAGGACCTCATCCTCGCGGGCTGCGCCGATCTGGAGAACTACGATTCCATCAACAACAAGTGCGGCCCCGGCAGGGCGCTGAGCGCGGCCGTGGGCATTCTCTTCGACCGGCCCCAGAGCGTCCGCCGCGGCCTGGAGGGGTTCAAGAAGCTGCTGGAGGACTGCTTTCATTTCGACGGATTCTGCCGCGAATCGCCGAGCTACTCGTCGATGCATCTCGGCCTCATGCGCAACATCCCGGAGATACTCAGCGGCTACTCCGACCCCGAAGGATACCGTCCTGAAAAGGGACCGGTCTTCAAGGACTTCGATCCCTTCGACGCCGTGCCGCGCTATCGCCTGGCGCTCGAGAGCATGGTTACGATGTTGCGTCCGGACCTCAAATTCCCGGTGATCGGCGACACCCACGCGGGCGGCGGCATCAGCCCGCTCTGGGCGGAGATACTGGCTGCGCGCTACGGCGACCGATACGCCGGCCTCCTCGAGGCCGCCCAGCGCAAGCCCCTCGCGGAGCGGGGCGGCGAGCATGCCCTGTGGTACCGCAGGCCCGACCTGAAGGTCCCCGGCGGGGAGTGCCGGCTTCCGTTGCGGACGGAGTACTTTCCCGGCTGGCAGGTGGCCGTCATGCGCCAGGGCATCGAGAAGGACGGCACGGCCTTCTACTTCAACGGCTACGAGATGCACGGGCACCGCCACTACGACACGCTCGGCATCATCTACTTCGCCCTCGGCAAGGAGCTCGCCGCCGACCAGGGCTACATCTGGGACGACCCCCGAAACGCCTGGACGAAGAGCACCTACTCCCACAACCTCGTCACCGTGGACGGTCAGAACCAGATCGGTAAGGGCCGTCGGTCGCGGCTCGATTTCTTCGGGACGTCGCCCGATGTGACGGTCGTCCAGGCCTCCGCCAACGCCTACAAGCAGTGCACGGAGTACCGCCGGACGTGCGCTTTGATTCGCATCGACGAGAAGAACACCTACGCCGCGGACTTCTTCCGTGTCGCCGGCGGCAAGGTGCATCACTATTGCCTGCATTGCCTCGGCAGCTTCCTTGGTGTGTCCGGGCCGAAGCTGACGCCGAAGGACGGAAAAATTTCCTGGATGGAGAACCTGCGTGAGGATGCCGACCCGCCAGAGCAATGGCATGCGACGTGGGACGTGGACGGCGTTAAGATGCGCCTCTGGATGGCCACGCCGCTCGACAGTCTGATTGTGGCCGACGCGCCGGGGTGGCGGAGCTACAAGGGCGACCAGCTCCACGCGCCGCCCGTAGCGCAGGTCCTTGGCGAGCGCAAGGGCAACCCGGCGACGAGCCTCTACGCCTGCGTCATGGAACCCTTCGCGGGAGATGCGTCGGCGATCAGGAGCGTGACCCGCCTCGCCCCGGACCCCGACGATCCCGGGGCGGTTGGGCTGAAGATCGAGATGGAGGGCCGGACGGACTATGTGCTTTCCTGTCCCGATGACAAGACCAGGACGTTCGGGCCCGTCTCGGTGGCGGCTCGGTTCGCGGTTGTGTCAATGGGCGATGAGGGCAAACTCCGCTTCGCGTACTTCATCGACGGGACATCCGTCAAGATCGGCGACCATGCGATGCGGGTCCCGAAGGCGCGTACAGTCCGGAGCATCATCGAGGTCGACGGGCAGCGCGTACGCCTGGACAGACCACTCTCCGAGGGCATGAGCCTGAAGGGGAGCACCTTCCTCTCCGGCGGCACGGGGTTCGAGATTGATCGGGTCAAAGGGAAGGACGTCTTCGTTCGCAACTACCCCTTCGAGGGGGGCAAGGAATTCATCTTGCCGCGCGGCGCGTACGTGGGGAGCAAGTAGCCTCTGTTGCGCCGGCAGCTCTACCCGCAGGCGCCACGCTCAAGCTCCGGCTTGAGCGTGCGAATCCCCTGCCAGCATAAACACGCTCAAACAAGTTTGAACGTGGCACACTACATGCCATTGCTCAGCTCGCCGCCTCCGCCATCACTCGCTGCGCGGCGGCGATGCCTGTGCCGGGCTCGACCGAGTAGCCGAGGCTGCTCAAGGTCAGCTCGAGGGCCGCGATGGTGATGAGGACATCGAAGACATCCATGTATCCCATGTGCGACATGCGGAAGATCTTGCCCTTCAAGTGCTCCTGCCCGCCGGCGATCTTGACGCCGTGCTCGGCCTCCAGCACCTTTGGAATCTGCTCGCCGTCCACGCCGTCCGGGACCCTGACGACCGTCAGGGCGTTGCTTGGATGTTCGGGAAAGACCTCCAGCCCCAGCGCCTTCACGGCAGCGCGGCTGACATCGGCCATGAGCGCGTGCCATTTCCAGACGCTCTCCATGCCCTCGCTCGTGAGCATGTCCAGCGATTTTTCGAGTCCGCGAATCAGCGTGATGGCCGGGGTGTAGGGCGTGTCGGGGCCGGGCAGCTTCTTCCGCGCCTTGGCCAGGCTGAAGTAGAAGGCCGGCGACTTGACGGATTCGACCTTCGCCCACGCCTTCTCGCTTACGGCAAGGAAGGCCAGGCCCGGCGGCAGCATGAGCGCCTTCTGCGAGCCGACGATGAGGAAATCGACACCCCATTCGTCCGTCTGCATCTCGACTGCGCCGACGCTGCTGATGCCGTCCACAGCGAGCAATGCCTTGTGTTTGCCGACGATCTCGCCGATGGCTTTGATGTCCGTCTCCGCGCCGGTGGATGTTTCGCAGAGCGTGGTGAAGACGACGGCGATATCCGGGTCCTTCTCCAGCGCTTCGGCGATGGCATCGGGGGAGGGGGACGCGCCCCATTCGATATCCATGGGGACGACGCCGAGTCCGTTCGCCTCGCAGATGTCCGCCGGTCGCTCGCCGAACTTTCCTCCGCGCACGACGAGGGCCTTGTCGCCCTTC
>JAADGH010000001.1 GCA_013152475.1 Planctomycetota bacterium | reverse complement strand
CAAAAAGTGGAGCTTCAGGCGGTTGGTGATGACGGTGAGAGGTACGGACTGAATACGGCGAAGGCCGGCCAGGTGAAGAATCTGCTGGAGTTGGCGGGAGTGAAGGATGCTTTCGCGGGATTGGCCCCGTCGATCGTACCCGACCATCTCGGCCAAAAGGTGACAGATCCATCCGACGCCGTGAATCGCCTCGTGGAGTTGAGAGGAGAGATCGTACATACGGGAGCCGTTCCTGACAGTCTCAGAAAGAACCATGTGCGTGAGTGGCGCCAGTTTGTTGAGAGCATCACAGTCGAACTGGACAAGAACTGCCGCAAGCAATGCAAGCAGTTGTTGACTTAGAACGCGCCGAGGAGAGCTCCAACAAGACGAGTCCACCGTACCAGTGAAAGCCGCACCGATCTGAAAAAGACTGCCAAGCCTATCAACCAATTCCTGCACGGAAAGGTGCTCCTGCTGGGTCTTCGGGGAGACTAACTTATTTTTCTGGAAGTGATTGTTGAAGGTCCGATACGGAATCATCAGCGTGGGTGGATGGGCGCGGGGTGTTCACATCCCCAACATCAACCAGATCGACAACGCCGAGATCACCGCCCTGTGCAGCCGCAGCGAGGAAAACCTGAAGGCCGGTCTCGATCTCTGCAAGGACTCCCCTCAGACCTACACCGATCACAAGAAAATGCTCCAGGCCGACGACGTGGACGCCGTCATCATCTGCTCGCCCAACTGCCTCCACGCCTCCCTCTCCATCGAGGCCCTGGAGGCGGGCAAGCACGTCCTCTGCGAGAAGCCCATGGCCCTCACCGTCGCCGACTGCGACCGTGTGGCCGAGGTCGTGGAGAAGACCGGCAGGTTCTACCTGATCGGCCTTGAGCTGAGGCATTCACACTTTTTCAACGAAGCGAAAAAGCTGATCAAAGAAGGCAGGATCGGCCAACCCCGCATGGCCTGGTGCGCCCACCACCGCGGGCCGACGTCCAAGCAAAGATGGCGCGGACAGAAGGACATCTCCGGTGGACCCATCTTCGACGTGGGCGTGCACTACAGCGACCTGTTTCACTTTCTCCTGGAATCAAAACCGGCCGGCGTCTTCGCGACGGCCGTCGCTTTCGATGACGACGGCATCTGGGATTGCTGCGAGGCGATCATAACGCTTGAGAACGGAACGATTTGCAACTACCGACAGACGCTCATCAGCCGCCACAATCTGGACACCGGCATTTACGTGTTAGGCAGCGAAGGGTATCTGAACGCCAACATGTCGCGCAAGCAGATCGTCGTCGTCTCCACCCAGGACCCCGACGCCCAGCCCATCGTCTTAGACCTCCCCGACAAGCAGAAGGTCTACGGCTTCGACGGCAGCCTCCAGCAGCTCCGCTCCTTCACCGATTGCATCTTCAACAACACCCCGCCCCCCGTCGGCCCCCACATAGGCCGAACCGCCACCGCCCTCTGCGCAGCAATTGAGGAGTCCATCGCGACCGGACAATGTGTGGTCATAGATTGACCAAGGAGATTGAACGAAGATGCCAACGGCGAATATCAACGGCGTTCGGCTCTACTATGAGATCCACGGCAAAGGCAACCCGCTGATACTCGTCGCCGGCCTGGCCTCGGACTCGCAGAGCTGGCAGCCGGTTGTCGAGGACCTGGCCCGGCATTACCGTCTGATCCTCCCCGACAACCGAGGCGTGGGCCGCACCACGCCCGCCAACGCCGACACAAGCATCTGCCAGATGGCCGACGACTGCATCGCGCTTATTCAGCATCTGGACCTCTCGTGCGTCCACATGCTCGGACACTCGATGGGTGGCCTCGTGGCCCAGGACTGCGCCGTCCGCTACCCAAAATCCATTGGTAAGCTGATTCTCGCGGGCACGTCGGCCTCGTGCTCCAAGCGAAACAAGGCGCTGCTCACCGACTGGGCCGCCATGCTGGAATCAGGGATGAACCCCGCACTGTGGTTTCGGAACATCTTCTACTGGATATTCTCGCCACGGTTTTTCGAGGACGACGAGGCCGTGAGGGAGGCGCTGCGCTTCGCGGTCGAATACCCCTATCCGCAGACCGAGGTCGCATTCCGGAAGCAGGTGGAGGCGATTGCGCGGTTCAATTGCGTCGAGGCCCTGCCGACCATCAGCGCCAAGACCCTGGTCCTCTGCGGTAAGGAGGACCTCCTTTTCCCGCCCGGCGAATGCGCCACCCTGTCCCAAGCCATCCCAAACGCAAAATTTCATGTCATCGACAACGCCGCGCATTCCATTCACATGGAAAACCCCGCCGCCTTCACCGACCGCGTCCTGCACTTCTTGGCCGGCGGTTAGTCCGCTCGCCCTTGACTTTCCCCTCTCCTCTCTGGTAGAAGAATAGAATCCCCTGGAAGGAGACTAAGATGGATGAAGTATTGGCGCGCAAAGAAATCGTCAAGATCGGCGAACGACTCTATCACCACGGCTACGCGCTGGCCAACGGCGGGAACATCAGCATCCGCCTTTCGTCGCGGGAGGTGCTCATTACGCCCACGGGCGAGTGCCTGGGCGATCTCGCCGCCGAGGAACTGCCCAAGGTGAGTATGTCAGGCAAAGTGAAGCCCGGCGAAAGACGCCCCTCCGCCGAGCTGATGTCGCACCTGAACATCTACCACGAGCGGACGGACGTGAACGGCATCATCCACGCCCATCCGCCCTACGCCACGGGCCTGGCCATCGCCGGGGAGACCTTCGACAAGTTTGCCCACCCGGAGACCTACTGCGTCGTCGGCCGCGTCGCTGTCCTGCCCTACGCCACGCCCGATGACAACCCCAAGCTGGTGAACGAACCGATCCAGCACCACGACGTTCTGGTGATGACGAATCACGGCGTGCTCACGGTGGGAACGACTCTGAAACAGGCGCACTTCAAGATGGAATCGCTGGAGATGCTGGCCCACGCGATGACCGTCGCCAAGATTCACGGCGCGATCCACTACCTGAGCGAGGCGGACCTGAAACTGCTGGACGAGTTCAAGAAGAGGCACATCGGGTAAGACTCGATCTGCGGAAGACGAGACTGCCGCGTGTTGTGTGCCACGCCCAAGCGAAGCTTGAGCGTGCGGGCGCTGGAGCACCTGGGGCATCGCAAGACACGCTCAAACAAGTTTGAGCGTGGCATCCACCGCATGCAGGACCCTCCGCGATGACAGAGATAGTATAGCCCCCCCGCCGCGAAAGCCGTCAGAACGCCACGTCGCCCACTTTGCCCTCGCGCCACGTCAGGAAGATGAGCAACCGCACGTGCTTCCAGTTGTCATAGGCTTTCACATCGAAGAGCGGGCCGAAGAAGGCGACTTCCTTGAAGTGGCGGGCGCGCTTCTCGCAGAAAATGGCGCCGCCGAGGACGTCCTTGCGCTCGGCAAGGGGGTTCTCGTATTCGGCGACGGCCATGGCGTAGTTCTGTCGGTTCAAGCGAAACGTCTCGATTGAGAAGGCCAAGTCCTTCTGCACACCGTCACGGACGATGGTGAACCGAGGTACGCGCGTCATGGCGTCACCCTCGGCCACGGCCACGGTCCATTTCTTCTCCGCCAACCGATCGGTCACGGGAACCGCTCGAAGCATACCGTCCACAACGTTGCTCAGATGGCAAATCGGCCGGTTGCATATTCCCTGGATCATATCCCCCTTCTTTACACCGGCCTTGTCGGCGATACCGCCGGGCTTCACGGCGACGACCTCGACGCCGCGGAATGTCACGGGCCTGCCGAGGAGTTCGAGCGCCACCTTCTCAACCTTGGGCTTCACGGTGATGCCGAGTTCCGTGAATCTACCGAATTCGGCCTCGTGTTTTTTTCGCTTCCTCTCGGCGCGCTCGGCGGCCCTCTTTGCGGCGGCTTCTCTATGGACCTTCTCTCTGGCCGCGCGCTTGGCGGCCTTCTTTGCTTCAGCCTTTTTACGGGCCTTTTCCTTTGCGACACGCTCAGCGGTCTTTTGGGCCTCGGCCTCCTTGCGTGCCTTCTCCTCTGCGGCCTTTCTTGCCTCGGCCTCCTTCGTCGCCTTCTCTCTGGCAGCCACTTCGCCGGCCTTCTTCCGCTCCCCGGTTTTCTTCACTGCGGCAGGCTTTTTCTCTGTAGGCTTCTTTGCCTCGGCCATCGCAGGGGGCTGCTTCGCCGCTGGTGGCGCCGCTTTCTTGGTTACTTTCTCTTGTTTCGCCTCCTTCTTCTCCTCGCACGAGAACAAGGTAAAGACCAACATGCACAACGCAACAAGGATCACACGGTTTCGCATGCGTGTTCCTTTCGTGGAAGAAAATAACCAGAATTCCGCGAGTGTGAATCAGGATACGGACGCAAGGCGCCGTTGTCAAGCCCATTTGCCGCCGGCGGGCAACGTCCCTCTCAGCGCCCAATCGCCCTCGCCGAGCCATCGTCGGGAAGGAGGATAAGAGACCGCCTCCCCTTGCCGCGCAGATTTGCGGCGGCAATGCGCTCGACCGGCGCACCGGCTGCAAACTCGGCAACGGGCTTCCCGTTCAGCGCAATCAGATAGACCTTGCCGTTGCGACAGCTCGCAGCGATCTCCATCCTGCCGTCGCCGTCGGTATCCACCAGTGCCAGGTCGGTAACGACCTCCGGCAGCTCGCATCGCCAGACCTTCGCACCGTCACCCTGGATGGCATAGACGCTGAAGCTCATGGCCGAGGCGATGATCTCGTCCTTCCCGTCGCCGTCAATATCGAAGGTGAGTACGTCGGTGACAGCGTCGGCGGTGTTGAACTTCCAGAGGAGCTTGCCATCGGGGCCAATAACATGCAGATTTGCATCGGCGCCGCCGAAGATGACCTCCTTTTTCGGATCGCCAGTAATGTCCCCGGACGCGAGGGCGTTGACGATCGGACCGGTGCGCGTGGAGTAGCTCCACTTCCGGGTGCCGTCCGGGTTTACGCAAGGCCACCAGTAATAGACCGTGCCGCAGACGACCTCATCCTTGCCGTCGCCGTCGATGTCCGTCGCGATGCCGACAGTGGAATCGTGGACGGACTCGAAGCGCCACATCTCCTTGCCGGTGTCGTCGATGGCGTAGTAGTTCCAGTTGTCGGCGCCGGCCAGGACTTGTTCCGCCTTGCCTCCTCTGAGATGGGCGGGAAAGACCGTGCGCACGCAGCCCTTGCTCTTGTATTTCGGGATTTCGAATTTCCATACGACCCTACCCGACGGGTCGATGGCATAGACCTTCTCGTCCTCGGAGCCGGCGATGACGTGGAGCTTGCCGTCGCCCTTGAAGTCCACTGTGCAAACAGAGGTCACCTTCTTCTCCGCCTGCACCTGCCAGAGCAGTTTGCCCTCGGGGCTCAGGCAGAGGACCGCGCCCTTCGTCGTGCCGAGGATCACTTCGTCGCGCTTGTCGCCGTTCAGATCGGCGGCGCACACGCATGTCAGCTTTGTGAACTCGATCCCCTTCTCGGTCAGCACCTCCGGCGTCAGGACGACGCCTTTCTTCCTGCCCCAAACCTCGACCTCGGTTAGGTAGATAGCCGTACCCTTGCGGGGCGTAAGGCGAATTCGGATTTGCCGGGCTGAGGCAGTCAACCCCTTCAGTTCATAGAGCTCCGGCAGGTGCGCCTTGCCGCCCCAGTTCTCGTGGGTTCCCTTATCCGCGATCTCGCCGAGCCTTCGCACATCCTTTGCGAAGCCGTCGCTGCTGGCCTCGACCACGGCGCGGTCGAGCTGGAAGAGCTTCTTCTTGCTCGACGAGCTTGCCCACCACGCACGCAGGGCGATGCGGGCGATATCGCACTCGTCCTTCAGGTCGATGGTCACGGTCACCGGCTGGCCCACGTCCCACATGACGCACTCGCCCGTCGCGTTCATCTTGCCGTCCAACAGGTTCTCGATCCTGTTCTCCGGCTTGCCGCTGAAAATGTTCTTCGGCAGAGGAGCGGGGGCGCAGGAGACGGCGGCCTTGTGGTCCCAGGCGCGGGGGTGATGGCGATTGCCGCTGAGAAGGACCTCGTGGATCTCCTCCTGATACCGCCACAGTTGCCTGAGCGATGGGAGTCCCTTCGGCGTCGCCGCTTTGACCGATGCCACGACAAACGGAGGCGCCTTGGCAAGAGAAGCGATCTCCTCGGCCAGGCCAGCGAGATCCGGGCAATCGTCGATCTTCGTCATTCCGGCATCGACAGTGATACGCTTGGGTTTGCCCTTCGCGACGGCCACATCCACAAGAGTCCGGCCCGAGGCCATGATCGCCATCCTGCCATTCGCGCAGCGGACGGAGATCGGCCTATCGCTCTGGATCAGGCTCGCGCCCCGCACCCGGAGCATGGCGCCGTTCACAAAAGCAAAACCATCCGGGGTGATGCGATACGCCGATGCGATGACCTCGATCTTTCCGATCTTCTCGGTTGACTGCGGCATGGCCGTGCCGGCGAGGGCCGTCTCGCCACCGGTGATAAGGACGGCATTGGGGCTAACCCGCTTCAGGGTGAACTCCAGCGGGCGTTCCTCGTCGGTGGCATGGAGCAGGTTGAAGTAGGTGAACTGCTCACCCTTCGCGAGCTTCGCGCGGCCGATCTGTTCGAGCACACGAACGACCGGTTCGGCGAACTCGTAGCCTTTCCAGTTCTTGCCGAGGGCGTAGTCGTCGGACAGCTTCAGTTGCAGACCGGGGACGGTCGCGACGGAGAAGCGTTTCCCCTCCTGCGCGACCGTCAGCGTATCGCCCGTCAGCGTCGGCCTGCCGACGAGGTGCCATTTGCAATTGAAGGTGTACTCGCTGTCCTCCTGCGCGGTCATCTCGTCGACGACAAGGAAGTACTTCTCCTTGAGCCAGAGGATATTGCGGTGCCAGTCCACGCCGGCGTAGTTGCGCACGGCCGTCTCGGAGAATCCCATGTCTTCGAAGTCCGCGATGGCCTCCAGCTCGCAGAAGGGAGGGATGGTGTCCGACTGGCCGTCCTTGTAGATGAGGACGCCGTTGTGGAACTTCGGCAGGGCCTTGATGTAGTCGTTGTCGGACAGCCAGATGCGCCCGCGATCGGTGATGCGGGAGATGGAGTTGCCGTCGTAGTGCTTGTGGCCGCCATTGGAAAGGCCGTCCAGGAGCAGATACTGCCTTTGGGGATCGAAACTGGCGCGCATGACCACTTTATCCACCGTCTTCTCGATGGGCATGTACTCCTCGCCCCGCCACGTCTGGTAGTAGAGCGGGTCAAGCGGCCATGCCTTGGCGCCGAGGAGGTCGCGCGGCTCGACAGGCGAAGTCTTTCGCTCATACTCACCGGCCCGAACCCAATTGAACACCTTCCGCTTCTTCTCGATGGCCCAGCCGTAGCGCCCATCCTTGTAGTACCAGTTTGCCCCCTTCAAGAACGGTATCTCTGACCCCCAGCATCGAAAGGATCCCGTGTCGCCATAGGGGACTTGGTAGCCCAGGTTGTCCATGCAGAAGATGGCGTAGTCGGCAGCCCGCCGCGCTTTGCCGTTCTCGAAGAAGACCCAGTCCGGCTTGGCCAGGGCGTATTCCATGGTGTGGTACAGCGTGAGCCACTGGTATCCGTTGCAGTCTTCGAGAGGCTTGGCAGCCTTGGCCTGGAGACCGAAAGCCGCGTCGGCGATCCGCAGCCAGTAGTCGGCTTCGATGTTGTCATAATACTTCTTATAGTACGTGCCGGCATGAAAGAGGCCGAGGGCGGGAAAGGTCTGGTGGTTGAATCGGACCTTCTTGCTTGTCAAACATGACCGCGCCTTTGGCACGCAGTATTCGGTGAACTCAAAAAGGATTTTCGTAATCTTAAATCGATCCTCGTCGCTGAAGGCCGGGCTCTCCTCCACCAAGTCCCAGGCGGGAATGATGGTGTGAAGCCGGAAGTCGGCATCCATGCCCCATGGCCCGCCGTAGGTCTTGGGGTTGCTCAGCCGATGCTCGTACATGAGATAGACGAGCTTCTTGAACAGCTCGGCGTAGGTCTCGTCGCCCGTCCGACCGTAGGCCAGTCCCGCGCTGCTCACCTGGCCGGTGATACCGGTGTGCGCGCCGATGGCGAGGGCGTGACGGGCGTATTTCATCCGGGCGGCGACATACTTCTCGTTGCGCTTCGCGCCCAGGAGGCGCTTGATCTCCTCCGTTCCGGGGACAACGTGAAGCGTGCGGTCGAGGATGAGGTCTTTCCCGTCCTTCACCCTCGTCAGAAACTCATCGACGGCCTTCTCCACGCCCGCCGTGGAGCTGCCGCCGAGAACGATGGCATTCTTTCCCGTTCCCCACGGGTCGTGGACGGTTCGGACCACATATCCATCTCCGCCCGGGAAGGCGTCGTCCACCCATGTGTAACGCAGGCCGTAGAGTGGGAGGATGAGGCGGTTGTTGCAGATATTGCCGAGGAGGATGAGATGGGTTCGCTCGGCGTCCTTGCGATCGAACCGCTCTTCGAGCTTGATCGGCACGTCGGCGCCGGTGCCGGCTTTGATCCGATCCGCGATCCGTTTCGCCATCGCGAGAAAGCCCGGCTCGGCAGGCGTGACGATGGCGGCATCCCCCTTGCCGTTGCGAACCAGATCGGTCTTGATGAAAAGCTTCTTCGGGGCCTTGATATCGGCGAAGGTCTTGATCTTCTTCGCGCTCAGCCGAAGGTTGTCGATATAAATATCGAAGGGGACATTATCGGCGGGGGCGCCGATGAGGACCTCGATGGCGGCGATATCGGTCAGCGGTCTTCCGGTATTGCCCTTCTCTTCGAGGTGGAACCCGTCGCGCGGGATTCTCAGGCTCAGATGAAATGTCCGGTTGGTTGAGCTCAAGAAGGGCCGCCCCCAGTTTGTCCAACTGGCCGCCCGTTTGCCATTTGAATCATACAGACGCAAATAGACGGCGCAGGTATTCTTCGGCTGCGTGGTCCAGACATCGAAGATGATGTACCGCTTCTCCATATCGGTCTTTGGAATAGGGACCTTTACGCCGAGGTACTTGTTGCCCTTATAGGCCTTCGTCGCGCCGGACAGATGGAGACTGGCCTTGCCGTCGGAAATGAATCGGGCGTCGGTGTTCAACTCCAGCTTCGGATCGGCTACCTCCTTCCCCCAGGTGATCTGCGCACCCTTCGTCGTCTCGAAGGAGCACACGGGGAGGGTCGCCTCCTGCGCGAGGCCGACCGAACCCAGGAGAAGAAGCGCAAGAAGGAGGAAGCTATACGGGCGAGCAACCAGGTTCATTGGGGCCCTCCTGATATGATTGCGGACAGGGAACTGTGGATCGGGGCGTCGCCAAGGACAGACAAGCTACCTCTCGTCCGGCTTCTCCTCGATCTCGATGTTCAGTTCTTGGAGTATGGTGCCCATGCGGTAGCTGAGCCGCGCCAGCCAGATATTGTAGTTGATCAGGTTGTCCAGTTCGGCGCCTTCCGCCTTGGTCAGCTCGTCCTGCGCATCGATAACCTCGAACGCGATGCCCGTGCCGGCCTTTCGTTTGATTTCCTTGGCCTCAAGCTGGCGGGCGCGGAGTTCCCGAACCTTCGCCGCCTTGTCGATGATGTCGAGGAAGTTCCTCACGTTGATCACGGCGTCGCGTACGTCGCGGACGATCTCCAGCTCCTTGTTTTTGAGCTGCCGCAGGCTCTGGGCCGCCTGCAGTTGAGCCTGCCGGTACTGCGCCTTGCGGTCGCGGTTGCCACCCAGGGGCACGGTCACGCTGACACCAATAAACGCGTCGAAGAAATTATGGGAGTGGAACGGCGACATGACGTCCATGGAACGGTAGAAGGTATCTTCCAGGCCATTCAGAGTGAGGCTGGCTTCGAGGTCAACCTCGGGATACATCTCATTCTTGCGCTGCTTGATGCGAACCTTGTTCGCCTCAAGCTCCGTCTTGATGGCGACAAAGTCGGGCCTGAGGTTCAGGGCCTTGTCCACACAATAGGCCCAATCGATCTCCCTCGGATCGGACGTTGGTTGGTCTCTCGGCACCAAGGCGATATCCGTCACGATCGAGAGGTCGGGGTCGTTTATCACCTTCTTCAGGGCGTTTTCGGCAAGCAGCAAATCGTATTTCGCCGACACAATCCGCTTCTGCTGCTCGGCGACCTCCGCCTCGGTCTCAATCAAGTCGGCGCGGGCGATCGTCCCGGCGCGAAAGCGCGCCCGGTTGTCCGAGAGGAGTCGTTTTGCGCGCTTGAGCGATTCCCTTTCGATGCCAAGCTGGCGAATCCGGTTGACCAACTGCCAGTAGGCCTCCTGGACCTCGAGGACCCGGGCCATGACTTCCCACTCGAAGGCATACTTGGACCCCTTCAGGTTCATCATGGCGATCTTGATGCCGCTGCGGTTGTAATCAACCCCCGCCCCCCGAAGCAGCGGCTGATTCAAGGTGAACGCCAGGTTTGTTCGGTACTCGGCGTTGAACGACCCCCGAAAGGCGCCTATGTCGAACGAAAACGGCAACGTGGAATTTGTGCGGCTGTAGTCCCATCGAACCGCTACATCCGCGCCGGTCACCATCTTCTTCGAAAGCGTGGCATCCATCGTCGTCGTGTTCACTCGCCTTGCCGTCACCACATCCCAATCGGTGGACAGGTTCGTAGTCCGACTTGGACTTGGAGAGGCCGTAGGAATATCCTGCCCGCGCGTCCGGCTGTTGAAAGAAAACGTCGGATCGAAGACCGCCTTCTGCCGGACGATATCTTCCTCCCGGATCAGAGGATCGACCCGCCCGACCTCGATGTCCAGGTTGTGCTCGAGGGTCTTGAAAATGCAGTCCCGAAGGCCCAGCACGCGGAGGTCCTTCCGGTCCAAGGCGTCCGCGGTTCGGTTGATCCGGGCGGTATCCTTGTCGGCGCCCTCATCGCCCCCCACTTGGCCCATTGCCCGAGCCGAAACGAGCGCCCCCATCACGAGAGCGCCGAGCAAGAACCGGAAAACCGGTCCCCACGCACTCCTGCCACTTGCATCGTCCGGCAACCTGCTCAAACGCACCATCTCCTGTACTCGCCAAAAAGGCCATGAGCGAAACCTGCACTCATGGCCCAAGGGGTCCGCATCTGTCACCCTAATGACGTCACATCACAATCCAATCGAAAACAGATTATATCGCACAGGGATTGGAAGTCAACCAAAAAATGGCCCAGGAGTTTCCTCATAATCCGTGCGCTGTCTGTCCTAACCGAAGTGGCAGACTGCGCTTGCTATGTTTGGTCTGCGGGACCCTTGCCTTATCATTGCGAGGCGGCCCGCAGGACGCGGGCCAACGAAACAATCCGGCAAGTTGAAGGGGTATGGAGCGTGCGAGATCGCGTCGTCGCCTCTTCCGCTATCGCGAAAGATGCTCCTCGCAATATCTTCGCGGATGTGGAGGGCGAGTTCGCCGTCATTCACAATTGCGGGAGGCGGACAAGACCTTCGACCCGGCACTTGACACCCCCGATGGCACGGTGACGATCCACACCCAGCCCGGAGAGGAAGGGGTGGCGACGCCCCTGCAGCGGGGCAAGGCAACGCCACCCGTCCCGGCTCACCGCCACATCTTGTGCGTTCGCACGCGGTGAGCGAAAAATATCTTCCGAAAAAGAGAAATTTCCGGGAATTCCCCCGCTTCTCTTGACAAAAAGACTTTTTGTGCTATAATAAGCCCATGTGTTTAACCCGATGATGATCTTTCTCGAGCGTCAGGCATACAGCTTCCCAAATGCCTACATGAAGCCTCAAGGTCGAAGCGCTCGAGAATGCAAACGGCGGGTTGAGTAATCACAGCAAGCTTCGATTTTGAGGTTGTAAGATGCATGTAGGCTCATTCCTCAGTCTGATTTTTCCGTCAGTTCCCGTCCCCTGCAATATTCAATCGAACCCGCTTGCTTGTCGCGGTCGCGTTGGAAAGGGGTGAAGGGAGTTCGGAGGACGAGTCGCGCATTTGACAGCCATTGCAGTCACATCGCGAACGGGTACAAGGGGTTGCGCAATGCACATAGCCTTGCTTTTCAACCAAAAGTCGGATCCCGATAACGCAGATCCTGACGACCAACACGGCGCCTGCCTGGGCGCCGAGGCGGAATGGGACTCCCCCGATACAATCCTCGCCGTTGCTGATGCCCTCGCCACCGAACACCAAGTCACCCGGATCGAAGCGGACGATAACGCCTTCGAGTCGCTGCGAAAACTCCGGCCCGACCTGGTCTTCAACATCGCAGAGGGACGCCACGGCGCCGGGCGCGAGGCGCAGGTTCCGGCTCTCCTCGAGATGCTCGACATTCCCTACACCGGGTCCGACCCCGTAACTCTGGGCATCTGCCTGGACAAGTCCCGCGCGAAGGAGATCCTTGCCTATCACGGCATCCCGACGGCGCGCTTTGCGGTGGTCGAGTCGGCCCATGAGTTGAACGGTCAGGTGTCCCTGCCCGCCATCGCCAAGCCCCTCTGGGAAGGTTCGAGCAAGGGCATCACCGACGACTGCCTCCTTCGCGATCGCGACGCCCTCCGATGGAAAGTGGGGGAGATGGTCGAGCGCTATCGCCAGCCCGTCCTGGTGGAGGAGTACCTCCCCGGCCGGGAGTTCACTGCCGCGCTCTTGGGCAACGGTCCCGATGCGCGCGTGCTTCCGCTGGTGGAGATGGACTTCTCCGTCCTGCCGGCGGGCGCGAACCCCATATATTCCTACGAGGCAAAATGGGTCTGGGACGACCCGAGCGACCCGATGCCCGTCCACCAATGCCCGGCGGAGGTGGACGAGGGCCTGCAGAAGGCCGTGGAAGACACGGCGCGCCGCGCGTTCCGTGTCCTGCGCTGTCGCGACTGGGCGCGGATCGATCTGCGCCTAAGCGGTGACGGTGTGCCCAACGTGATTGAGATAAACCCTCTTCCGGGCATTCTGCCGAACCCGGAGGACCATTCGTGCTTTCCAGCGGCCTCGCGGGCGGCCGGGATTTCATATGCCGAGATGGTTCTTGCTGTGGTCCGGGAAGCCTGTAGGCGCTATGGAATTGCATGAAGTAGTAGAACTCAGTACCCGCGACCGAAAGCAGATCATCCGACTGATGCGCCGCACCGGCGTCTTCAATGAGGATGAAATCGAGTTCCTCGGGCGGATGTTTGACCACTGCCGGCTCGGATGGGGACCGTGTGAACTGAGCGTGTATGGAGTGCGAGGCAACGGGCAGGAGTTGAAAGGGTTTATTGCCTACGGCCCGACTCCCCTCACCGAGGGAACGATGGACATCTACTGGCTGGCCGTTGACCCGCGCGAGCAGCAGCGGGGAATTGGGTCCGCACTTGTCGAGCACGTGTGCAAGGAGGCGCAAAAAGCAGGGACCATGCAGGTGGTGATTGAAACGTCTTCCTCGGAGAAGTACGAACCGACCCGCGAGGCCTACGGCCGCATGAGATTCGCGGAGACGGCGAGAATACCCGACTACTACCGCCCCGGCGACGACCGAATCATCCTTGTTCGTCGCCTCTGACAGGCGGATAGCCATAAGAACTGGAGGTGATATGAAATGGATTGCCTGGCGAGAAAGGATTACATCAAACGATGGAAACACCTGAACGTGCATTAAATAGGTGGATCGACAAACCCTCGCATCTGGCCGAGATCCTCGGCGAAGATCTCTCCCACCTGACACCGGTCACGGCAAGATACCCGATGCGGATCAGCCGCTACTATCTCGGTCTCATTCGAGAAGCCGGCGATCCTATCTGGCGACAGGCCGTGCCCGACCCCGCAGAACTCGAAGACACAGGCGACAGCGAGGACCCCCTCGCCGAAGAGAAGCAGAGCCCCCTTCCGAACGTCGTCCACCGCTATCCCGACCGCGCCCTCTTCCTCGTCTCCCACCAGTGCGCCATGCACTGCCGCTTCTGCACCCGGAAGAGAAAGGTCGGCCGCACCTTCTTCATCGGCAAGGACGACATCCGCAAGGGCCTGGAGTACATCGCCGCCCATCCCGAACTCCGGGACATCATCCTCTCCGGCGGCGATCCACTCATGCTCCCCGACGAGACCCTCGAGGCGATTCTGAAGGAGCTCCGGGCCATCCCCCACGTGGAAATCCTCCGCATCGGCTCGCGAATTCCCTGCACATGGCCGCAGCGCATCACACCCCGGCTGACAGCCATGCTGAAGAAGTACCACCCGCTCTACCTGAATACCCACTTCAACCACCCGGCCGAGATCACGCCGGAGAGCACGGCGGCCTGCGGCCTGCTGGCCGACGCCGGGATTCCCCTCGGCTGTCAGACCGTTCTGCTCAAGGGGGTGAACGACTCGCCCGAGGTGATGTTGGAGCTCATGCGGGGGCTCCTGCGAATGCGGGTGAAGCCCTACTACCTCTATCAGGCCGACCTGGCCCAGGGAACGCACCACTTCCGCACCCGCGTCGAAACGGGCCTGGAGATCATGCAGGCCCTGCGGGGCTATACGTCGGGACTCGCCGTCCCGGCCTTCGTCATCGACGCACCCGGCGGCAAGGGCAAGATTCCGCTCCTGCCGGGCTACTGCAAGCGGCCCACGCGCGACCTGGTCCGCCTGCGCAACTACCGCGGGAAGATCAGCTACTATCGGCAGGTCAAGAAGGACGCGGAAATGGAGTTCCCGGAGACGGTGGATACGGGCGTCGCATCCTGCGGTGGAAAGCACTGAGAGATGAAGCCTCTCCTCATCCTCTGCAGCTGCACCGATCCCGGCGCGCCGGAGGACGAAGCCGACACCTGGCGCACCGCCCAGGAGATGGGCCAGACGCTCTCCCAGGCATATGCGGTGGAGTACGCCAACGGAGATGACAAGGACATCTTCGAGCGACTCCACCGGCTCAAGGAGTCGGGCGGCGTGGTCCTCAACATGATGGAGCGCCCCGAGGACGTCCGCTGGCCGGCGATTCTGGGGAAAATCGGCGTCCCCTACTCCGGCTGCGATGCCTTCTCCTGCACGCTCAGCACGAACAAGCCCTGGATGAAGCTCTTTGCCGATCGCGTGGGCATGCGGTGCCCCAGGGGTGTCACGGTGTCCGGCGCCGGTTTCGAGAATGCCGATCTCTCCTTTCCCGTCATCCTCAAACCCGCCGCCGAGGATGCAAGCGTCGGTATCCGCCAGGCCAACATCTGCTCCAGCAGAAAAGAGGTCAGACGCCGTCTGGTCGAGCTGCACGAGGATCATCCCGGACCGTGGCTCATCGAAGAGTACGTTCCCGGCACGGACCTGACCCTCCCCTTCTTTGCATGCGATGGCACGGCGCACGTGTTGCCCGCACTCGAGGTCCAATACGACAAGTCAGCGGAGGCCGTCCTGCCAATCCTGTCGTACGAGGCGAAATGGGAGAAGGGACATCCCGCCTACACCGGACATACCGAAATCTGCCCGGCAGACCTGCCGGAGGAGGTGGAGATCGAGATCACCACCGCCACCGAACGTCTGGTGGGCCTCTTGGACCTGAGCGGCTATGCCCGGGTCGATTTCCGCCTTGACGAGAACCGGACGCCGTGGTTCCTGGAACTGAACGCCAACCCCCGTGTGTCCGAAAGCGACTGCTACTTCGTCCGGGCCGCCAAGGAGGCGGACATGAGCTACTTTGACACCCTCAGCGAAATCATCCGGATCGCATGCCGAAGGGACCCCGCATGACGCAAGACCCCTGGCTCACGGCAAAAGACAGGAAGGCCGTCCTGGAGCACGTGAAGGCCCTCCTTCGGGCGCCTGCGCCGGCGGAGGACAAATCCCCCATCCTGAACTCGGTCCGCACGGCTCTGGGCCGAAGGGAAGTCCTTCTCGACGCCGCAGATCGCTTCGGCACACCGTCTTATGTCCTGAGCGAGACGGACCTGATCGAACGCGCGCGAAGATTCCTGCGGGCCTTTGACGCCGCCGACCTGCGCACCGAGGTATTCTACGCCTACAAGGCCAATGAACTGCCGTATGTCTGCCAACGTCTCCACTGCGAGGGTCTGGGAGCGGAGGTCGTGTCGGGCATGGAGCTCCAGCTTGCGCTGTCGCTCGGCTGCGATCGCGTCCTCCTCAACGGCCCGGCCAAAAGCGACGAGGAGCTGCGCCTCACCGCCCGGCATGCGGACCGGGTGTGGCTGCATATCGACCATGACTTCGAGCTGAACCGCATCCGACAGTTAGGCCTGAAGCCAAAGCGCCCGATCCGAACGGCCGTGCGTATCGACCCCGGTCCAGGGATCGGCGGGGTCTGGCGAAAGTTCGGCGTGTCGCCCAAGGAGGCGGTAAAGCTCATCCGCAGGCTCATCCGCACGCCGGGACTCGAGTGGGAGGGCCTCCACGGCCACCTGAGCTGGAACACCACCCCCGAGCCCTACTGCGAGCTGATCCGTATCCTGGCCCGCGTCCTGCGCGGACTGACGCAGACGGAGCGAAACCGTTTGCGTTACCTGGACCTCGGCGGCGGGTTCTATCCGCCCGGCGAGGGGACCCGCCTGGCGGACTTCGCGTCCGGGAAGGTGGTGCTGGCGGCGGAGAGCGAAGCCGGCCGAGAGCTGACCGCCCGGCGCGTGTTTTGCCCCAAGATGTCCCCTATCGAGGGCTACGCCGATGCCATTGCCGGGGAGATTCGTCGCACCATCCTGCCGATCAAGGGTGTCCCGCAGGACCTCGCCATTCGCTTCGAACCGGGACGGTGGCTGGTGAACAATACCACCGGCATCCTTGTATCGGTCGTTACACAGAAGAAAAAGGGGGTGGTTCTCGTTGATGGCGGCGTCCACCTGACCCATGACGGCCGGATGCAGGAGGAGTACCATCCCATCGTGAATCTATCCCGGCCGGGCCGATCTCTGCGCGAGCGCAAATGCAAGGTCTTCGGCCCCATGTGCGACCCGAACGACCGGTGGGCCGACGCCTGCTGGGGCGAGACACCCGCGCCCGGGGACCGGCTCTGGATCGCCAACATGGGGGCCTACGGCAGCAGCTCGGCCATGCGATTCCTCTTTCCCCTTGCCCCGTACGTTCTGCTGGCTGAGGAGGGGTCCATTCGCAAGCTCACAGATCGCGAGTCCTTCCGCCACCGCTACCCGCCGGACTGGTTCAAAGGGGCGTAGACATGTCCTCTGGCAGAAGGGGCGCCCTACCGTATGTCCCGAAAACCCAATATCTACCGGGTCAGGCGGCGCGTCATGCCATTTGAGGTCCGGAATAGCCCTATTGCTCGCGGCGCTCCCGCGCCCGGCGGCGCCAGGGGGTCTTGATGTCTTCGACAAGGTCGTCGGCTTCGGCATCCTTGCCGGCCTCCTTCTGGCGGGCCATTTCATCGAGCGTTTTTCGTATCTGCTTGCCGCTGACGAGTCGGAAAAGGGCGTCGTTGTTGTCGGGGATGAGCTGCCGGCCGCGCCGGAGTGTTTGGATCGCCTTCGCCCGGTCGCCGGCCGCGTCGTAGAGCTTCGACAGCGTGACCAGCAGGAGGGCGATGGGCTGTATCCCCCGTGCCTTGGGGATGAGTTCTTCGATGAGCGCCGCGCCCTGGGCGGGCTGCTTCTTGTCGCGGAAGACCTTGGCAATGGCTTCGGCGGCGTAAAACGCCAGCGAACCGGTCACGTTCTTGTATTCGGTCACGGCGCCGTCGGGATCGCTCAGGGATTCGCGCAGGAGGTTGCCGATCGAGAGATGCGCCGCTGGAACGGCATCCTCGTCGGGACTGTTCGCCACGATCTGTTTCATCTCGTCAATCGCCTCGGCCGGTTCGCCCTTCTGCAGCAGGAGGGCGGCGGCGTTGAAATGCGCGCGGTCGACGACGTTGATCTGCCAGGGATAGACAATGGGACCCGATTGGCGAACGGCGAGGCCCGGCCCCAGGGTTTTGATGGCGACCCTCGGCCGCCAGCGTCCTGCGCGCTGGCCCGCATGGCGCACTTCCTGGCCGCTCAGACCGCCCACAGCGAGGGCCGCGGCCAGCAGGGCGGCAAGGGTGAGGGACCTTCTCATGGGTTCCCTCTCCGGGGCGAAGTGAAGCATAGTTTATTCCTCGGGGCCTTTCTCGGGAGGTTCGCCGGGGGCGGGAGGGTTGCGGCGCTTTGCACCTCGCAGTTTCTCCTGCATCTCCCGGACCTTTTTCTGCAGACGTTCGGCATCCTCGAAACGCCCTTCGGCCCGGAGCCGTTCCACATGCTCACGAATCCTGTCCATGGGAAGGGCCTCGCCGGCGCCCCTGCCGAGGCGGAGGGCCTCGGCCTCTTGATAGGTGATCATCTGTGGGATGCGCCGCAGTGCTTCGATAGCCTTGTCGATGTTTTGGGCGCGGCGATAGATGTTCGCCATCTCGTTCAGAATGAACGCCTTTTCCTGGGGTTGTGTGGTCTGTGTCAGCCGGTCCTCCAGGATTTTGGCCGCTTCGTCGGGCTGGTTCATCGCTTCATAGCACTGGATCATCGACTTCATGGCGCGATCGGCCAGGTCGCCGGTGACTTGCTTGTATTCTTCGATGGCCCTGCCGGTGTCCTGCAGCTTGAATCGACAGATGTGCCCGGCGACGAGATGCGCCCCGGCCTTCGCGCGTTCATCGGGACTTTCGTCAACGACCTTGGAAAGCTCCTTGATCGCGTTCTCATATTCGCCCTTGTCGTAGAGGAGCTCGGCCACGGTGTAGAATGCCTTGTCCACGACATTTAGCTCACCGAGGTCGGCGAAGGGGTTCTGCTCCCGAGGAGGTTGGCGGAATCTGCCGCGGTCCCAGCCGCGCTGTTGGGGACGTCTCCCCTCCTCCGGGTGAAAGGGCCTGTCCCGTTCCCGCTCTCCCTCTTTGATGCGTCGTCCTTGCTTGCCGGCTTCCTGCGCGAGGGCACCGAGGGGCAAAGCAAGCAACAGGGCAAGCGCGCAGAGAAGGGGTTGACGGATGGTACTCACCATTCTGCCTCCAAAAGGTACGGAACAACGTACGCCCCAAGGGCGGCACGGCAAGCCGTGCTTTTGGCCTTGCCGTGGGGCTTCCATTCCCCTGTCAGGACGAGGGGACGGTCAATGGATTATCGCATCCGGGACACGAGATCTTCTTGCCCGCCATTTCCTTAGCCACAGATATCTTTTCTCCGCACAGAAGACACTCGAAGGAAATGCCGCCCTTGCCTCCCTTCGGTGGTGGAGGGGGCGCGGCCTTTTTCTTCGGAGCGGTTTTGCTCGTCTTGGGCTTAGGTGGGAGCCCCGGCGGCTCGATATGAAACGGTTCGGGAGCGGCTGTCGGCGGCGGTGGAACAACATCAGCCGCTGCGTCCTCAAGGATTGATGCCGTGATTTCCTCTGTGGCCTCGCCGACGATCTCGTCGATGGCGGGAGCGTTGTCGGGCACCTTCAGAAGCTTTCGGCAGAAGGGACAGCGCCCGTGCCGCCCGCCATGTTCGGTCGCAACCTTCAGTTTTCCACCGCAGCTATGACACTTGAACTCAATTGGCATCGTTTTCTTGCTTCGCCTCCGTGTTCTCGCTCAACGTCTCTCGCCTTCCGCTGCGTCCGTGGGGATGGTTAATACTTTTTCTCTTTGATCTTGTTGATCGCCTTGATAAACGCATCCTTCACGATCGCAGGGTTGAAAGAGGCCGCCCGTTCCAGATGGTAGATGGCCTCCGGGTTGCCGATATCACCCAATGCTCGAGCGGCCCAAATTCGTCCAGTGGGCTCGGCGGTTGTCAGCATCGTAATCAGGGCATCGAACTGCTCCGTGTCTCCGGCTTTGTACAAGGCATACCTCGCCCCGGCTTCAAGTTGCCCGCTGCCCCCAGGTCGGTCGAGGACGGCCTGGAGGGCCGGCTTGGCGTCCGGGGTGCCGCATGAGGCGAGGGACCATGCGGCATCGGCGCTGACGGGCTCGGCCGGGTCCTCAAGAAGTTCCACAAGAACACCCGAGGCCCGTTTGTCGCCGATCTTGCCCAACGCCTGAATGCAACACCGACGAACCATCAGGTCTCGATCTTTCGTGAACTTGATGAGGGCCATCGTGGCCGTGGCATTGCCCGATTTGACAAGTTCTTTGGCTGCGGCACGCCGCTGGGGGGTATTCCCTGTCTCCAGAAGGCCGATAAAGGCCTGAACCTTCACCCTCTGGATGAGCCACGGCAGATTCACGCCGAGCAGCACGAGAAGAACAATCACTACCGCGAGAATCACTTTGCCGGGGTGTCTCGCCAGGAGGGGAATTCCTTCTCGCCGTCTGATCTTTGCCGCTTCGACAGACATTCTCTCTTCAAACGTGACTTGTTCCTCGCCTTGTGGCGCGGCCTCGGTCAGCGGAGGCGTCTCGATCTTCGGCACCGTCATCATGTTGCCGCACTCGGTGCACTCCACCTGCTTGCCGGCGAGGTGTTCTTCAAGCCGGAGGAAGGCGCCGCATTTGGGACATTCGACTTCGATGGCCATGCTGTTTGTCTCCGACCTTCCGCCTATTCCGCCTCGAAGGCGATCTCGTACCAGAGCGTTTCGTGCCGGGGGTCCATGTGGAAGATCAGCTTGTCTGCTTCTATCGTCGCAGGCACATCGGCCTTCCGTTTGCCTGCCGGGTCGAGTGCAAAGACGCGCGCCCTGCGCCCGTTGCAGGCCAAGGAGACCACGCCCTGGATCCCTTCCGCTATCGTGGGTTCCTTGCCCCACCGGCGGAGGACCGTCGTGCGTTTCTCATCCCACACCATACCGGTATTCTCCACATTGGAGATGGCTACGAGGAGAAGCCGGTCGGACTTCTCCACCGGCTTGCCATCGACGGCCGTCAGCGCGACAACGGCAAAGTTGTTACGCGTGGGGCGGACGGCGACGCGCAGCCCGCCGAGATTCACGGCCCGACCGCCGATGAAGCCGACCGCCGCTTTCGTAACCGGGGAGTTCACCGAGTAGAGTTCGGCCCCCTTCTCCCGCAGGTCCCAGTCGATCTCCCCCGTGTCGCTAACAAAGCGTTTCTCCGGCTCGGCCGGCGTCCCTTTCACCAGTTGAATGGGCATCGAGGCGATGCCGACGAATGCATCGAGCAAGGCATACACCGGGGAGACCGGCCCGGCATGAATAGCCCCCGGCAGGCCGGTGAACGCGATGGAGAGTCTCCGCCTGATCGCATCGGTGCGCTCGACTCCGGCCTCCTGCCAGGCCCGCGAGAGGTCCGTCTTACACTCCAAGAGATGAGGGACAACCTGCGAGCGAGGGACGGTCAGACGTATTTCGCTTTGCGCCGGAGATACATCGCCTCGGCGGAACATGGCCGCGCCGATGGCCATCAGCATGATCTTCGTCGGGTTGGTGTCGATATTGAAGTATCCGGATATCTTTTTTTGGTCCCACTTGCCGCTTCCATTGCTGTAGGTGAAGAGGAAGATGCCATCCCAGTCCTGAAGCGCGGCAAAGGAGGCCAACATCGGCACACACTCCGCGGCGTAATCATTCGGGGCGGGATGGTTATACTCACTCACGGTGTAGGGCTTGCCGGCGTAGCGGAACTGCGCCAGGCGGGTGAGGGTGTCTTTTCCGGGGGCGCGAACCATGGAGGTGTTGGGGATAAACCAGTTGTTGGGGTCCCACGGCCTGCCGGGAAAGCGGGGGTGCTGCCAATAGGCATGTACATCCAGAAAGTCCAGTCGTGACTCGCGCAGCACACCGGCGAGACCGCCGTAGGTGGCCTGTGTGTCTACCACATTGGCATGAAGGCCCAACTCCCCTTTCAGATAACTGTACATGCCGAGGGTGTAGCGCTTTTCCAGCTCGATGAGGAACGCAAGATAATCGCGCCACATGCCATCCGACGTTCGCGCCAGGGGACGGGTGATGTTTCCCTTTTCGATGGAGCAGTTCTTGTCGAGCCCGATGAACCCGCCTTTCTGGAGTCGTACATCTGCGAACCAGTATTCGCTGGGCTTATTGAGCAAGGAGAAGCCCAGCCGGTTGCCGTCTTTCGCGGCCTTCTTGGCGGTAAAAACGTACGTAAAAGTCTTCCATTTCTTGTCGAGCTTGACCGGCTGATTCAGGCCGATGTTTGTCCATGGCGCGTGGTCCAACCGGGCGTTGACACGGATGGTTCGCGGCTTGTCGGCCTTGGCCCGGAAGGTGACCGTGTAGGGTTGACCGTTGGCGAAATCCAGGCCCACCTGATGGAACTGAAAGCTCCAGCTCACCGAACCGGGCTTCGTGATCTTGGCATGGAAACAGGGCCTGCCGTCAGGACCGCCGGGAATGGATTTCATCTCCGCCTGGCCCGGCGTGTGAATCTCCAGGCTCCACCCCTCCGTGCCCCTGGTGAAATCGCCGTTCGCGAGCATCTGCGGGCCGAGGGGCATATCCACCTCGTCCCACACCTTGCGAAGCTCGGCGGTGGATTTATATTTCTTCTTGATCCAGTCGCGCCACATGGCGTCGAGTTGCTTGCCATAATAATCGGGCATGGGTTCGAGCCGGTTGCCCAGGGCGTGATTGATCAGCGAATTCTCGTTGTTCATCTCCACAATCGCCACGGACGGCTCATCGACGTACCGCGTCTTCGTGTAGGGATTCGTGTGGGTCAGGAGATCGTGGGCATATTTCTTTTGAAGCTCGATCATCCGGGGCTCGAAATTGTCGAGGGCCTTGTTGTATCGGTGGGCGCGCTCCTTTGAAACGACCGGAAAACCGTCGTTCGGCCCCAGCGTGCGGGAGACATGAAGATTGATATCGGCGTAGATCCCGTTGAGCTTCAACTGATAAATCATGTAATCCAGTTTGTCGAGTTGATCGGGATCAATATGCTGTTTGTCCTTATAGTTCTTGTTCCAGATTCCCCGCGGTGCGTAATGGCAGTCCATGTGATGGAAGCGGACGCAATTGATGCCGAGTTTGGCCATGCGCCTGGCCACCCTTTCGGCATCGGCGTGCTCCGGAAAGGGCGCGCCAAAACATAGGTTTGTGGCGAAGAACCGAAGCCGCTTGCCTGCGCCATCGACGAAATGGCCATCCTTGACTGTGACAAAGCCGTGCTTCCCCGCCGGCTTCTCGTTCATCCAGGACATATCCACGACCGTCCTGCTGTCATCAAAAGGGGGGACAGGAAAGGGGAACTTCTTGTCGGCGCCGGAGGCGCCTCCGGCCGCTGTCAAAAGCAAGAGAACTGCGAAAAAGGACCTGACCATCTTCTTCTCCACATGGGCGCGAGGATGCCACCAATGACAGCCTCATTGTACCAAATCGGTCCCTTATTTCAAGCGGCAAATGTGGACAGGAGTTTCCCCATGGTTCATGGAGAAACTCCTCATCCCTGGTTCCCCTTGACTTGGCGGATCGCGGTGATACAATCACTCGCAACCCAAAGAGAAAGGCATGGATAGTGATCGGAAAATCTGCATGAAAAACACGACCATGCGGGAGCGGATGCTGGCCGTTGTGGAGGGGCGGGAGCATGACCGCGTCCCCTTCGTTCAATACTCCGGCCTCGCCGCGCCGAATGAGGAGGTCTGGGCGATTGTCGGCCGGGGGAACATGGGCCTGCTGCAGTGGTGCGGCGTGCACGGCTTCGAGCACCCGAACTGCCGGTGGGAACAGGAAGACGTCGTCATCGACGGAAAACAGGGCAAGCGCCGAACGCTGCACACCCCGGAGGGTTCGCTCATCGAGGAGAGCGTGAACGCCGCCATCGGGGCCGCAAGGCGGAAGCATCTCATTTCCGAGCCGGGCGACTACAAGGTTCTCCTTTCATACCTGCGGGACATCACAGTCCGCAAGGACACGCAGCAGTGGCGGCAGGTGAATGAACAGTTGGGTGACGATGGCCTGCCTCATACCAGCATCGGACGCTCTCCCTACCAACAGCTCTGGGTGGAGTGGGTCGGCCTGGAGGACCTGTCGCTGCACATGGTGGATGTCCCGGAGCTGATGGAAGAGGTCTTTGCCGCAATGTTCGACGTACAACGGCAGATGCTGCGGGTGGTCCAGGAGGCGGCAATGGAACTGCCGATTCCCTATGTCAACTATGCCGACAACATCACCGCACCGGCCATCGGTCTCGCGAACTTCGAAAAATATTGCGTGCCGCTGTACAACGAACTGGCCGACCTGCTGGCCGAGACGGGCAAGGACATCCCCGTCGCGGTGCACATGGACGGCGACCTCAAGCCGCTGTGGCAGGCCATCGGCGAGTCGAAGGTGCGCCTGATCGATTCTCTCTCCCCGCCGCCGGACAACGACACCCGCGTGGCCGATGCGGTGCGGATGTGGCCCAAGATGAGGCTGTGCCTGAACTTTCCGTCGTCGGTGCATCTGGCGGAGCCGCAAGACATCTACGATGCGGCGATGGAGATCCTCGAACAGGGCGGACATACAGGCCGACTTCAAATTCAGATCTCCGAAAATGTACCGCCGGGACGCTGGAAAAGAAGCTACCCCCAGATCGTGAAAGCGATCCAGGACTTTGGCGCGTAGCGATTCCTCAGCCAAGATGTGTTTGAGTTGTAACCCTTCAGTATGATTGAAAATACGGAGCTCCAGTCGGCCAAAGAGCATGATGCATGGTCGCAACTGACTAAGAGCCTATCGAAAATCGGGCGTTTGTAGCCGCACCCCTTACGGGCGCGATCTTTCCGCAGGCATAAAGCCTGTGGCTACAGGTTTTCGGATAGGCTCTAAGTGCACCATAACCACATACTCCTCAAGGGCGGCCCCATCACCGGGAATCGCACCTGACTGCCTTAAACATCTATTTCAGTTGCAGTTTTTCCTCAGAATTGCTATTGACAGAGGCATGTGGGGGCGGTATAGTACTTAGAGGGCGATCACGCGTTTTTTGTGGCTTTTCCAACACTGGAAACGCCGCCTGTTCGCCTTTGATGGAAATACGTGGGGGGATCGCCCGATTGCGACGATGGATGCAACCCGGTTGCCCCAGCCGGATTGATAGACCTCCTATGGCATTTGCCAGGAACGCCACCCAGGGGTAAATATGCCCTTGGACACCGTAAAACAGAGAGGCACGTGTGCTCCACAAATGAGCGATGCACTATCCACTGCGGGGGATGGTGACCGAAACCGCGTCGGACAACGTATCTTTTTGTGGGTCATTCGACAGCATGGATTCCGGTATCTTCCCTGTGGGAAGGGCCGGTTTTTGTTTTTATGGGCATCCGAGCGAGAGCAGAAGTCGGGCGTTTCTCCTGATTTGAAAGGACCGAGCGATGAGCATCGGTAGTATTCATCGTCGATTGTGGGTGGAGGAGTTGGAGGCGCGTGTTGCGCCGTCGACGTTG
>JAADGH010000221.1 GCA_013152475.1 Planctomycetota bacterium | reverse complement strand
ACGGCCTCCTTCTCGCCCGGCAGCCAGATGCGATCGACGCCCGGCGCCTTGCGCGTGTTGCGGACGAGGCGGATCCACTCGTCCATGCGCTTCTTGAAGCCCTCCACGTCCGTGAAGTGGTCGATTCGCACCGCGCCAAACAGGTAGGAGTTCACGCCGGGCTTGTCGAGAAACTTGTAGGGATGCGGAATCTCGTGGTCCACCGTCGCGTCGGCCAGCATGCCCGTGAGCAGCGCAATCGCCGAAGCGATGCCGTACCCCTTGTGTCCCGCGAAGGGCAGGAGGCACCCGCCGCCGGACATGATGTCCTCGGGGTCGAGGGTGACATTGCCCTCGGAGTCCAGGTAGCAGTCCGCCGGCAGAGGCTCGCCCTTCTGCGCGCAGAGGAACACCTTGCCCCACGACGACTTGCTCGTTGCCCCGTCCACCACGACGGGCGGCTCCTCGCCTGCGATGATCCCCACGGCGTACGGGTTGTTGCCCACGCGCCCCTCGGCCCCGCCCGTCGGCGGCATCGAGGCCAGCGTGTTGCAGAGCGACACGCCGATCATATCGTGCGGCAGCGCCATGCGGGCGTAGTAGCCGGCAGGACCGTAGTGGTTGCTGTTGCGCACGAGGACCATGGCCACGCCGTTGGCCGCGGCCTTCTCGATGGCCAGGTCCATGCCCATCTTGCCTCCCACCGGGCCGAGGGCGTTGTCGGCATCGATGAGGGCCGTGCATGGCGCGTCCTTGATGCGCTGGATGTTCGGCTTCGCGTTGTTGCCGCCTTCGCGGATGCGGTCCATGTAGAGCTTCAGACGAATGACCCCGTGCGTGTCGATGCCCATCAAGTTGGCCTCGACGAGGAGGTCGGTGACCGTCTCCGCCTGATCATCGGCAACGCCGAAGCCGATCTGGATGGCGTTGCATGTCTGCCGGAGCCACTCGTGCCGTACGCGCGTTTCTTCACTCATGGTTCGATCCTATTTCTCTTTCTCGACGGGGTTTGACAGTGTGCCGATGCCCTCGATCTCGACCTCGACGGTGTCCCCTTCCTTCAGGAACACCGGCAGCTTGCCGGGTGCCACGCTCAAACTCGTTTGAGCGTGTCTTGCGATGCCCCAAACCCTCCGGCGCTCGCACGCTCAAGCCGAAGCTTGGGCGTGGCACAAGAATCTGCCTTGCATGTCTCTCCTACAATTCCTTCTCGACGGGGTTTGACAGTGTGCCGATGCCCTCGATCTCGACCTCGACGGTGTCCCCTTCCTTCAGGAACACCGGCGGCTTGCGGCCGAACCCGACGCCCGAAGGTGTGCCGCTCATGATCACGCTGCCGGAGTAGAGCGTCATGCACTGCGACAGGTAGCTCACCAGGTCGAGGCACGAAAAGACCATGTCCGACGTGTTCGAGTCCTGCATCACCTCGCCGTTGAGCTTGAGACGGATGCCGAGATTGTCGCCGTCGAGGCCGGTGGCGATCCACGGCCCGAGGGGGGCGAAGGTGTCGAAGCACTTGCCCCGGGCCCATTGCTTGTCCAGCCGGAGCTGGCAGTCGCGCGCGCTCACATCGTTGCCGCAGGTGTAGCCGAGGATGTAGTCGCCTGCCTCCTCCTTCGACACGTTTTTCGCCTCTTTGCCGATCACGATGACCAGCTCCGCCTCGTAGTCCACCTCGTCGGGCGCGATGGCGGGGAGAACGATCGGCTTGCCCTGGGCGATGACGGCGTTCGGCGTCTTGATGAAGACGACCGGCGCATCGGGCACGGGCATGCCGCTCTCTGCCGCGTGGCCGCGGTAGTTCAGGCCGATGGCCACGATCTGACACGGATCGACCGGCGCCAGCAGGGACGCGTCGGAGAGCGCAATGGTCTTCTCCGTGACCTTGTGCGACCCAAAGATGTCGCCATCGATCAGCGCCAACTTTTCGCCTTTCACTTCCGCGTAAGTTGCCTTCCCGTCGTGTTCGATTCTCGCGATGTTCATGCTTCTCCTCGTGCTAAGCCTTCCGATTCCTGCCAGATTCGATCGCCCACTTCGCGGATGTGCGCCTCCATCACCGAACGCGCCCGCTCACCCTCCTGCTTCTGCACCGCCTCAAGAATATCTTCGTGATAGCGAATCGATGTTTCACGGTACTCCCGCTTGTCAGGATACTTCGCCTGCACCTCCCGAAGCAAGTCCGTGATCGATGCCATAAAGACATGGAAGATCGGGTTGCTCGTCGCCTTCGCCAGCTCCTGGTGGAACGCCATGTCGTGGTCGATGAACGTCTGGATGTCCATCAGGTTCGCACGCATCCCATCGAGGCACGCTCGCAAGACGTCCAGGCTCTCCTCCGTCCGATGCGCCGCCGCACGCTCGGCGATGCTCGCCTCCAGGAGCGCGCGCACCTCGACGATGTCGGGCATCTCGACCTGCGCCTGCGTGCGAAGGAGGGGCGAGAGCATGCCGAAGATGGTCGAGACATCCAGGTCGCGCACGAAGACCCCCTTGCCATGGCGCGACTCGACGATGCCGAGGCCCTTGAGGATGCACAGCGCCTCCCGGAGCGGCAGCCGGCTGACGCCGACCATCTCGACCAGCTCGCGTTCCGACGGCAGTTGGTCCCCGCCGCGCAGGTTGTTCGTCGCGATGTACGTGATCAGGGCCTTGGCCACGGCCTCGACCATGGTCTCACGCTTTCCGATTTCGATGGTCTCTGTCATGCCTGGATTTACTCCTTATATGCTCATATGACCAGTTGTCTTTATTCTACTTTGCCGCTCCATGATGTCAAGACAAAAATTCTTCAGGAGTTTCCCCATGGCCTCCGCCGTATCATCGCGAGGCGCATCGGGACGGCATAGCCGTTCGGCTCCGCCTCTTTGCTGCGAAAGGAGTCAGGCAGAGCCTGACAGATGACCCGTTCCAAGGCAGAGCCTCGGAACGAGAAAGAAATCCCTCACAATTCACTTGACACCCCATGCGCTTTCAGAGATGACAATACTGGGGTTCCGCGAGTCAAACAGAGCGTAACCATTTAGCCAAATATAGTGATGAGGATTTAGCCGTGCCATCTCGGCCTTGGCCGAGGCGACACCCATGCCAGAAAGAGAATTTGCACCCGGTTCCCCATCACCTGCGCGGTGTCATGGCGAGGCGACCCGCCGGGGCTGTTGTGTTAAGAGGGAAAGCGCGAAGCATAAAAAATCACCGAACGAACTCCATGCCTCATATGGCATAGCTTGGCGCTGAACCCACAAGATATAGGATTCTGTGCGGATCAGGTGCGGCGCGGCTTGCCTTCCTACTTCGTCCCCACGTAGAGCTGCCGGTTTTCCAGGGGCAGGGGGACACGAATGCCGCCGAGGCGGTGGGACTCGACCATGCCGATGATGATCTCCTGGCTGCGGCAGGCCAGGTGCAGCGGCCCCATCGTCTCGCCGTCGGTGTCGAGGGCGTGGACGAGATCCTGCATGGCCGCAACGGTGCCGCTTTCACGATTGAACGGCGGCTGGGGCATCTCGCAGAGCATGCCATCCTCCGTGGCCTTTCGGTAGACCAGTTCGCCCATGTCGTTGTAGGTGCGCAGCCGGCCGCCCGTGCCGCAGGCCTCGAACTCCCAGCCCGTGCCGGGGAGGATGTGGCCGGTGACGCCGGTCACGAAACGGACATAGCCCATGTGAATGCCCGGGTCCTGGACGCGGTTGCCGTCGAAATCTTCATCCTTGCAGGCGCAATGGCCCTGAACGAACTCGACCTCCGGCTCGCCGGCCATTTGCATAAGCATGTCGGAGGCATGCGTCAGACTCCACTGGGCCATTCCCTTGGCGAGGAGTGTGACGGACTGGAGCTGCCCGATGGCCTCCTGCTCGACGAGCTCCCGCATCTTCCGATAGATGGGCATGTATCGCCGGTTGACGCCGTAGTTGAACTTCACGCCGTGCCTGGTGCAGGCGTCGAGGATGGCGTCGGCCTCGGCCATGGAGCAGCAGAGGGGCTTGTCGCAGTAGATGGCGCGGACGCCGTGCTCGGCGGCGAATACGATAATGTCGCGATGGTTATCGGGCCGGGTGGCGACGCAGAGGATCTGGGGCTTTTCCTTCTGGATCATTTCCTCGTAGTCGAGATAGCCGTTGGGCACGTCGTAGCGCTCGCAGAGCGTGTTCACCTTCTCCTCGACAACGTCCGAGGCGCCGGTGAGGTCGATGCGATCGACGGCCTTGCACGCACCGGCATGGGTGTGGGGGAGGACGTGGTGGAAGTAGAGTTTGTCCTGCATTTCATCGTCGATTGTCCCGCCCATGCGTCCGCATCCGACGAGGCAGGCCTTGTAGGTCGTTGCCATTGGGGTGCTCCTTGTTGCATTAACGTAGAAGAGGCCTCCAGCCTCTTCGGAATCGGAAGCGGCAAGATGCCGCTTCTACATTAAACATGAAAAACATACATGTCACGGTTCTCCACCGGCAGCGACACGCGCCGACCGAGGCGGTGGCTCTCGGCGATGGCGAAGCAGAGCTCCGTGGCGCGATGGGTCACCTCGATATTGCCGAGGGTCTGGCGCCCCTGCTCGGCGGCGGTGGCAATGTCCTCCAAAAGAATAACGGTCCCGCTCTTTTTTTCGTATTCGGGAAACGGCGCGGGCTCCATCATCGTCCGTTTGCCTTGCTTGTGCGCCTTGCGCATAAGGCAGCCGGCGCCGTTGTTCACCGAGCGAAGGGTTCCCTCTGCGCCGATGACTTCGAACTCCCATCCGCCTGCGGGGACGGTGAAGGCCTCGATGCCGCCGGCGAACTCGATGTGATAGATCGCCCTGGGGTCGTGGTCCAGCCGGTTGTCCTTGAACGCTGTATCCCTCGGCCGCAGCTCGCCCCAGACGCCTACCGCCTCCGGGTCGCCGAGGAGGTACATGGCGGTGTCGATGGAGTGGATGTGGCTGTGGAGGAGGGTGCCGGCGGCGTAGTGGACGACAGCCGTCGGCTTGCCGATCCCGCCGGCGCCGATGATTTCTTTCATTTTCGCGTATAGCGGGATGAAGCGGCGGAGGACGCCTGTGTTCAGGCTCACGTGGTTCTTCCGGCAGGCGTCGAGGGCGGCGTCGGCCTCTTTGAGGGAGCAGGCGATGGCCTTCTCGCAGAAGATCATCTTCACCCCGGCCCCGGCGACCGCGACGATCATCTCGGCGTGGAGGTCGCCCTTGGTGCAGATGGCAACGAGGTCGGGCTGTTCCTTTTCGATCATTTCCAGGTAGTCTCCGTAGAGCGCCTTGACACCCCAGCGCTCGGCAAAGGCGTCGCGCTTTTCGGGCAGGATGTCCGCGCCGGCGGCGAGTTCGAGATGTGGACTGGCCTGGCAGGCGGCGGCGATGGAGAAGGGGAGCGTGAATGCGGGGTAGTCCCTTAGCTCATCGTCGATGGTGCTTCCCATTCGGCCGAGGCCGACTACGGCTACGCGACAGGTTTTCATGTCATGTTCCTTCCTTGAGAATGTCGGAGATGAGGAGTGACATTACACCTTGGCTGGGGGGATGTCAAGCCTTCAGCGGCACACACGCTCAAACAAGTTTGAGTGTGGCACGCAACGGGGAGAAGGGACGGTCAATCCTCCGGTTCGGGCTGGGCGCTCTCGCGCGCGGCGAGGACGTAATCGGCCATGGAGACGGCGGTCATGGCCAAGACGGCGATGCTGGTGGCGGTGATGATCGAGTTGGAGGCGCTTTCCCAGTAGAGGGGGCCGGTGGTAAGGACCCCCGCGCCGAGGCCCTGGATGATGGCCTTGGCCTTGCCGGTGAAACGCGCGCTGACGTCCCGGCGCCGAATGGCGCCCCAGACCCTGACATAGGACACGGTCACATCGCGCACGGCCATAACCAGGGGGACAACCCAGAAGCAGCGGCCTGCTTGCGCCAGCGTCCAATAGACAATCAGGCGTGAGACGGAGTCGGCGTAGGGGTCGTACATCTTGCCGAACTCGCTGACCTGTTCCCAGCGCCGGGCCAGCATTCCGTCGAAGATGTCGCTGAACTCGATGAGCGCGACGAGCAGAATCGTCGCCCACGTGGCCCAATTGCCGCCGTCGCTCCAGGGAAGGACAAAGGCAAAACACACCGCCGTGGCCAGACGTGTGGAGGTGAGGCATGTGGCCAGCAACGTCGTTTTCTTCGCCATATTCCGGTCTCTGCGTCACTCGGGAGGCCCGCGCCGTTTTTTTCTGGCCTCGCGAGGAGGGCTTTGTTCTGAGTCACACCTGGCGCGAATCTTCTTTTGGTCAGTATACCAAAAGCGGCGAGGATTGCAAGAGTGCATTTGCACGCAGGGGAAATGGGGTCGGTTACCGGCGGGGGTTCAGGCGTTCCGCATGTCGGCGGAGTTCCTCGGGGGTGGTGATATCGCCTTTTTCGATAAGCCGGAGCGCCGCCGGGTTCAACACTTGTTCGAGGGGCGGGGTGTAGTCGGGCAGGTCGCGGACATAGGGGCAGTCGGCGGGGAAGACGCCGAGCCTGATTCCTTCCTCCACGGAGAGGCACTCGGGGTTGAGGAGATGACGTTTCTCATAGACGGTGCAGAGGTGTGTTTCGGTGTCGAGGTATTGGCACGGGGTGGGGGTATAGTAGAGCCGCTCCTCGATCCAGACTTTGCGGTAGCAGCACCGGCCGCATCGCCGGCAAAGGTCTTCGGTGTTTTTCTCGGACATGTTCACGCTCCGCGTTGGCAAGAAAAAGGCGGGAGTCGCGACTCCCGCCTTTCACAGATGAGTTGGGCTGCGGGACTATCTTGGCCGCAGGATGATGTGGAAGGCCGACCGATCGGGCGGCACGGTAAATTCTTCAAGCAGGTATCCGATCTTATAGACCGTGATTTTTTCCCCCATCTCCTGCGAGAAGTACATCGGCGTCTTTCCGACCTCGACGCCGTCCACATAGACACGCGCATTGGAGGGCGTGGTGGTCAGGAGGATATTGCTGAAGGTTGCGTCGTAGAGGATGTCCGGCCCCAGTTTATAGCTGTTCTCGCGGGACCACTCGTCCCAGTCACGATTCTTGTAGAGGCCATGTGGGCCGAGGTTATCGGACAGGTTGGAGTAGGTTCGGTAGGCGCGGCCGATCTTGGTGACCGAATCCACCTTCTGGTTGCCGGAGTAGCCCTGGTATCGACCGCTGCTGATGGGGCCGACGGTCCGGGCGGGGTAGGGATTGTCGTAGAAGAGGGAATTGTCCTCGCTTTCCTCGACAAAGCCCGATGCCAGTATGGCTCCCGAAGCGACGTCGATCACCCTCAGGTGCAGCGCCAGGCGGACGCGTTTGATCTCGCTGGGCTCGATCATGAAGAAAGCGGTCTGGAAGGCCTTTTCGAGGATGTTGAAGCCCTTTTTCTCCACCTTCATGATACGGTAGGCGAGGATCTTGTCTGCGTTGAGCAGCTTTCCTGTCTTGACAAGGGTATCGTCCTTGATGTCGAGGTCCTTGCTTTCCTGGTGTTCCAGGTAGAGGTTTCGCACGATGTCGGTGTCGCGTTCCACCACGGCGCATTTCTGATAGGCCGTGAGGGCGCTGATGAGGGCGTCTTCGAGGGTGGCTTGAAAGACCTCGTCGGTGTTCTTTCCGCCCTGGATGTTGACGATCCAGACCTTGTCGGTGGGGAAGATCTGGAGCTTGGTGGTGTCAATGCTCCGGCCGATGTTGTTGACGATCCGCGTCGCCAGGTACTTGGTATCGAAGTCCTTGTATACGACTTCCTTCGGCGCGATCTTTTCCTGTTGGCACCCCAGCGCCGCCAGGAACAGGACCGGGGGGATGAGTTGTACTGCGCGTTTCCACTTGGTCATAGCGACACCGTTCCTTTCTCTGCAAGCCGTGCGACGGTGTACGTCGGTCGATCAGAAGCGCTCGGGCTTTTTGTAGTTGAGCGGGTTCTTTCTCGGTTCCTCGAAGTATCCGCTCCACCGCACCATGCCGGTTCGGGTGTCGATGAGCCGCAGGTGGAGGGCGATGCGGAACTTGCCCAGGTCGTGACTGTCATTGGAAAAGAGCTTGACGACCGGGTTGTACTTCCAGCGTTCGAGCTTGATGATACGGTAGGCCAGGATGACGTCGGCGTTGGCGATCTTCGCCTCCTGTCCGAGCTTCGAGTCTTTGAACTCAAGCTGAGCGCTTTCCTGCTGTTCGATATAGATGTTGCGGACCATGTCGGCGTCCTTTTCCACCACCTGGCACTTCTTCTCGCGCAGGAGGGCGTCAATAAGGGCGTCATCAATGGCCGTGCTGAGGATCGGCTTGTCGAGGTTGCGGGAGGATTTGTTTTCAAGACCCACCACCCACACCTTTTCGTCGCGTTTGAGGGGGACTTCGCCCATGTTATACACGAAGACATTGGCCACGCGCGTGGCCATGTATTTCTCATCCGTGTCGGTAAAGGTGACGTCCTCCGGGCTTCGCTTTTCCTTCGGCCCATAGAACAGAATGCAACCCGAACACTCCAGGGCAAGGACCACGAGAGTCAGAATGCCCTTCCCCAGGCCCCTCGCTTTGACGCGATCCATGTTCACTCTCCCTCATCAATGGCCAAACGCTGCTTCAGTTTATTCGAAACGCGCTACTTCTTCTCGTCTTTCGCCAGGTCCGTGTCGTCTGTCGCCTCGGCAAGGCCCAGGGCCCCGGTGATCCCATCCCCCAGCTTTTCCAGGAGGCCCGGTTTCTTCTGCTCGGGGAGCGAGAATCCCGCGATGAAGGCGTCCCGATAGTTCACTTTCCAGTCCAGTTTCTCGGCCTTCTCCGCCGGTAGCTTTTTCAGGCGCACGGGGGATTTCGGGGGGTAGAGCACCACCCGCTTCTTGTTGATCACGATGGGCCGGAGGGCGGAGCGCTGCTCGCCGTCCACGGTGACGGTGACCCGTTCATGGGGAACGATCTTGAACGATGCGCGGGCGTCCAGGTCGTACGCCATGATCTTCAGGTCCTGGATCTCGATGTAGTCGAACCGGTCGCCGTTGTAGTGCACATCGCGGATGAACGTGTCGGGGGTCATGTAGGAATAGCGCCGGATGCGCTCGGTGTCGCCCACCGTCTCGATGGCGGGGATGTGATAGGGCACCTGCGCGTCCTTTTTCAGCATGTAGGAGTAGAACGCCGTGAGCGCCGCACGGATTTCATACTCGGCCGAGTCCGGCGACCCCATCTGCGCCATCTCCTGGCGCATCATGCGAAGCTCATCCACCGCATTTTTCATCTGCGCCTTTTCCGGCGACTGTGCGCATCCCACGCACCAGGTCAACAGGCCCGCCAACGCGACAGACACGATCGGAATTCGATTCACTGGTACTCCCCTTCGGCTGAACCCCGGGGCTTCATCGTCACAGTATTTGCGCAATAGTTAACCATGCTTTCCCCCAATTGTCAAGAAAAGCTTTTGCAGGAATTTCCCCATAACCCCGCTCCGGCCATCGCGAGGGACATCGTTCGCGGATGCGGAAAGAGATTCCTCCCTACGTTCGGAACAGGCCCCGCGATCTCATCCCCTGATGCGACATCGTTTGATGAGATTTTTTCGCCGTCACGCGAAGCGCCTGACTCCCTCCAATGACCATCCCCGGGGCCCAAACACAGCAACCGATGTGATCCACATGGGTTAGGACAGATGACCTCCAGATTCCGGGGAAAGTCCTGACGCTTTTGCTATAGGTTATCCTTATCAAGCCATTCCTTCTTGGTCAGCTTGTCGTTCGCGTCGAACTCAAACTCCACACGAAGCGGCCCTTCCCCCGGATCGGGGATGTAGAGGACCGTGTCCGCCGTCTCGGTGGTTGGCTTCACCTTCATGATCTCCTTCACCGTCTGCTTGTTCATGCCGAGCTTGATCATTTCATATTTCGACCGCTCCACCTTGTCGCACCCGGCCAGCATAGCCGCCACACCCACAGCAAGCACCACCACACACAGACGCAGCATCCCTTTTCTCACCGCTTTTCCTCCTATGAATTGGTTATTTCGCGCCCTTGCCCTGCGGCCTATCCTTCGGGGGGATCTCCAGTTTTAGCACAAGCTGCATCCCACTGAATCGCCTCCCGGGCGGTGTGAGGGTCACGGTATCCGCGATATTCTTCGGGTCCTTCCCGCTCGGGGGAAGCACATCGTCCGCGATCCCGATTTCCTCGCCCTTCGAGCTCGCCCATCGCCCATACGGAATATACGAGTAGAACTCATACGACTCCCCCGGCGCCAGCACGCTCCTGTTCCGCGTTTCATGCGACCCCGACGATGTAAACGTCGGGAGGACATCGTTTTTCGTGATGAGCTTGCCATTCCCGTCCTGCAATTCCGCAATGACGCGGGTCCACGTCCCCGGGCTGCTGCCGACATTCCTGACAAATCCGTGCACCTTGAATTCATCCCCCCCGCGCTCGATAGTGCAGTTCGAGAGCGTAAACCGCGAACGGTCCGGGCTGTCCTTAAAATCCCCCCGTTTCGGCGGCAGCCGCGAGGCCCGTTTGTCCACATCCGTCAGCGTGTCGGAGAGGGAATCGATCTTTTCCTTCATCTCTTTCAGACCCGCCAGTTGCTTCATCAACCTCTCATTGTCCTTCTTCAAGTCGTCCACATCCTGGCGCAGTTTTTGCACCTCGGCCCGAAGATCGGACGATATCTGCACCGGTGCGCTGCCGGCGCGCGGGGCGGCGGCATTCGCCTTCGGCGTCGGCGTGGTGATTTCGATGGTGGCCACCTGCCCCATCTTGAAACCCATATCCGCCCCAAGATCCGTCCGAATGGTCACGTTCTCGGCGGTACGCTTGATTATCTTCCCCTTGAATTTTCTTCCATCTTTGAGGATCAACGTATCGGCGCAGACCGCCGACATACAGACTGCGATCAGAACGGCGAAGAGAATGGGTTCTCGTCTCATGGCAATTACCGCCTTTGGCTTAATTCCTGCGGCTCACATCCACCCGCTGCACCCCCTCGACCTCGAACCGGCACCCGCTCACCCTCTCGTCCCACGGCGTCTCGGCCCGGAATCCCCGGGTCGCGCCGGCGGCGATGAGAGAGCCGCCGTCAATGGGGATGCGTATCTCCCGGACGGTGCGGCTGAACTCGTCGTACAGCCTGCATGTCACAATCACCTTCTGCGCCGGCAGTGCGGTGTTGTTCCGCACCTCGCCCGAAAGCAGGAGGCGCTTTCCCTCCCTGCGATTCACAAGATTCAATAATTGCAGCTCCTCGGCAGGAGATGCCGGCGCGCTGGCGGGAGGGGCGGCGCTCGACGTCGTCGGCTTAGGCGGCGTCGATGCTGCGGCAACGGTCGGGGGGGGCTCCGTTTTCCTTGCGACCGCGGGACCCTTGACCGCCTCGGGCTTCTCTGCGACCGCCGGCTTCGATTTCACAGCGGGCTTCGTCTCGGGCGGTTTTGCCGCCGCAGTCTTGGGTTCAGGTCCTGGTTTAGGCGCAGGCCTCTTGGTCTCCGAGATCGGCTTCGCGGGCGAGGGCTTGGCCGGGTGGGCGACAGGCTCCGGTTTCGGCGCGGCTGTCGGCTCTGCATCCGGCACGGCGCGCGCCACGGCAATCGCCGCGGAGATGGGAGCAGGCTGCGGCCTTTCAGTCGGCGATTCCGGTCTGGCCGCCGGCGTCTTCCCGGCCGATTCGGTCTTCGGCAGGCCCTTGGCGATTTCCACGATCTGCTCCAGGCCCTTCAGCTCCTTGACCTTGTGTTTCAACTCCTGGTTGCGGAAGCGTTCATGCTCCAGATCGGCGCGATAGGCCGCAATTTCCCTCTGCAGGACGAGCTTCTCTGCTTCGGCCTCGGACTTGGCCTGGCGCAGCCGGTCGATTTCCTTCTGCAACTGCGCCTTGTCGGGGTCGGCCTTGCCGCAGCCGAAGAGAAGCATTGCTGTGAAGAGTAGAAAAAATCGCCGCATCACTGATCCCAGAGTATCTACTGCACAAGAGCACTTAATTATATCACACCCACCGGCGATGTCAAAATAATTCTCCTGTAAGTCGTGAATTCACAATGACGTGCACGAAACGTACACATGCGGTTGCCGCCCCGGCGGTGGATTCTTTCGCGGTTTGTATTTGACAAACCCGCCCGAACATGAGATAGGGCTTCCCGGCTGAAAAGATTGACAAAACAACTGGCCCAAAATCATGGCTCCCCGTCGTCCCTTTGCACGCATCCTCCGAACCGGTTTCCGCAATGCGTCATTTGCCCTGCGGCCGGGAGTGCTCTTTGCTATTGCGGGCCGTGCCCGGTATCCCCTCGCCTCGTCGATGGCCACCCAGATGGCCGTCCTTGTGAGCTCCATCGTGCTCGCTCGTGTTATGGGGGAGCGCGTGTTCGGCCAGTATGGCATGATCCTTACGATTCAGGTGATGTTCTTCACCGCAAGCAACTTGCGGCTTTCCTCCATCCTCCCCGCCTTTATCGCCCCCGTGCGTGACGATCCGACGGCGGTCCGGCGCATCGCGTCAACGGCCATTGTCCTCACCATCGGTCTCTCGGGGGTGGGCATCATGGGGTTCCTTGCGCTGCTTCGACCGAGCGTTGCCTTCTGCGAGATTCCGGGGCTCGAGTGGCCTACGGCGCTTGTGTGTGTTCCCGTGGTGGCCGCTCTGCCGCTCCAATACGTTGTCCTGGCCGAGATTCAGAGCATGGAGCGGATCGGCCTCTGGTCCGTGGCAAGCGCCTGTGTGGGTGTAACGCCGGTGGCCTTCGCGCTGTTAGGCTGCATCTGGTTCGGGAGCATCGGCCTCGGTGGATATGCGGTCTTTGTGGGAACGGGAAGTCTTGTCGGCCTCGTCCTGCTCATGCTCCTGCGCAGACGCGCGGACCTGCCTCGATGGGGCATGATGCTCGACTCCGCTGTGGCCCGCAAACTCCTCGCGGCGGGTCTTTCCCTGTGGTTCATCTGCATCCTCGACACAGTGGCGCTCTCCCTGGCGCGGGTGTTTACCGTTCGATACGCCGGCCATGGCGAGGTCGGATGTTTCATCCTTGCCTATGGGTTTGTCGGATACCTCCAGATGCTCAACGGCGCCTTCACCGTCCCCTTGGTCCCCAAATGGTCTCGCCTGGCCAAGAACCGGCAGAAAAGCAGACTCCTGAGAGACATTCGAAATTCTTCCGCCAGTTTCCTTGTGTCGGGGTGCGCGTATGGCGCCCTGCTCTATCTTCTGTCGCCTTACTTCGTTCCGTTTGTCTACGGAGAAGAATACCATTCCGCAATCCGACTCCTGCGGATTCTTGCATGGACCTGCCCGATCATCGGCGTCGGCTTTTCCGCATGGACGCTCTTCATCTCCCAGGGACGCGTGCGCGTGGTCTTCTGGGCCAATGTCGCCTGGGCAAGCACCCTGACCCTTTCGTCGGTCTTTCTCGTTCGATGGTACCACGCCCCGGGCGCGGCGACGGCCGTGGTCATCGCCTACGCCTGCTGGGGGCTTGTCTATGCCGTCTGCCTGGCCCCTCAGTTGCTTGAAATCGCCCGGTGGAAGAGGCCCAAGCAGGAGACGCGATAAAGCCAAAGTTATCCGTGACACGCCGACCGATCCTTGGTAAACTGAAGGCGGATCTTTTCCACGCCCTAATCCGTCGGAGAGTGTGAGCGTTGAAAGAGCTGACGCGCCGAATCGCAGCCCGAACCATCCGCGATTACGAGAAAACCGAGAACCTGAAAGTCCGCGCCCGCTACGGCATGCTCGAGGGCTGGGTGAGCATCGTCGTCAACATCCTGTTGTTTATCATCAAGAGCGCCATCGGCCTCCTTATCGGCAGCGTGTCCCTGATCGCCGACGCCGTCCATACGCTGTCCGACTGTGTCACGTCGGTCGTGGTCATCATCGGCTTCAAGATCGCCCGCCAGCCCTCCGACAAAGAGCACCCCTTCGGCCACGGGCGCATGGAGGCCATCGCCGCCATCATTATCTCCGTCCTCCTCATCGTCGCCGGGATCGAGCTGCTCAAGTCCTCCGTCAACCGCCTCCTCCATCCCACGCATGTGGACGCGGGGGTCGCGCTCATCCTCGTCCTGATCGGTACGCTGCTCAGCAAGGAAATGCTCGCCCAGTTCGCCAAACACCTCGGCGAGATGATCGACTCCAAAACGCTCGCGGCGGACTTCTGGCACCACCGCACGGACGTGATTGCGACGGGCCTCGTCATCGTCGCCCTCATCGCATCGGACCTCGGCTACCCCTGGTTCGACGGCCTGGCCGGCGTGCTCGTCTCGCTCATCGTGGCCTATACCGGATTCCTCATCACGAAAGATGCCATCTCCCCCCTCCTCGGCGCCGCCCCCCCGCCGGAGCTCCTGAAACAGATCGAGCAAACGGCCAGGAACATAGAGGGCGTGCACGGCGTCCATGATGTTATCGTCCATCAGTACGGCATGACGAACCTGGTTTCGCTCCACATCGAGGTCGATGCGGAAAAAGACGTAACGGCGCTGCACGAGCTCTCTGAGGAAGTCGAGGCCGCAGTGGGCGGCGACCTGCACGGAACCGTGGTCGTGCACATCGACCCCCTGAACAAGGACCACGAACGATACGACGACGTCGAGCAGGCCGTCCGGGAGATCGTCGAGGGCCACGAGCAGATCACGTCGTTCCATGACCTCCGGATTGTCGGACATGGTCTGAAGGCGCGGCTGGTCTTTGACCTTACCGTCACCGACGATGCCGACGAGCACGATATCTACGACATCAAACAGGATGTTGCTGCACAAATGAAGCAACGCTTCCCCGGTTTCGACGCCGTCGTTCAGGTCGACCCCAGGTTCTCATACAACGTACCGAAGGGGAAATGACCGTGTATTGCATACACGACCGAACCGTCGCCGGCCAGAATGTTATCGTTCTCGGAAACGACTCTACCGACTTCACCGCCGCCATCGCCCCCGGCTTCGGCGGCGCGTGCACCAGCCTCCGGCACGGCGGCCACGAGCTATTGCACGGAGCGAATGTCTTCACCAGCGGCGCCATGAAGGGACGTATCCCCGTCCTCTTTCCCGCCGTGGGTCGCTCCTTCGAGAAGGGCGAGCTCGGCCTCTACCGCCATCACGGTGCGATCCATCCCATGGACATCCACGGCTTCGTCAAGGACCGGCCGTGGCGGGAAGTGGACCGGCAGTGCGCCCCCGATCGCGCGAGCGTCACCATCGAGATTGGGTCCGACAGGGATACGCTTCGGTTCTATCCCTACGATTTCTCCCTGGCTATCGAGTATGTCGTGGAGGACACATGCCTAAGTCTCATCGCCAGGGTCCGCAACCTGGGCGGGGAGACGATGCCCTTCTGCTTCGGCTACCACCCCTACTTCCGCGCACCCATCGGCGATGGCAGGCGGGAGGATTGCATCGTGCGCATTCCGGGCCGGAAGATATGGGAGATGTTCGAGGGCCAACCCACCGGCCGGCAGATCGACGCGCCACCGGAGCTTGCGGAGGGGATGCGCCTGCCGGTGGACCACCTGGAGAATATCCTGACGGAGATCAGTTCGCCCCGAAGGCATGGGGACAGACCAGACGCTCGGCCCGTCTCCGTTTTTTCGTATTGCGAGTTGGAATGCCCCGAGGTCGGCAAGATCATCCGCATCGGCTTCGACGAGCAGGACCTGGAGACGATCACGGTCTATTCCCCACCCGACTCCGGTTTCGTCTGTCTCGAGCCCCGCTGCGGTCTCCCCAGCGCCCTCAGCGACTCCGCCCCCGTGAAGGACGGAATGCAGGAATTGCCAGCGGGCGAGGAATTCACCACCACCGTCCGGGTCCGGGTGATTACGAGATAGGTCTAACCAGCCGTTTTCTCAAGTTCTGAGAGGAGAGCGGGAAGGTCGACATTTTGCCTGGTCCATGTCGTATAATGTCCGTTCGTCCACCCCTCCGCCCGCCGCCGCGCCGCGCCCATGGTGTCATAGTGGTCTGGCCTACTTTGTTCCTGTTGCGAAAGGTGCGTTTGCCCAGCGCGCTCAAACAAGTTTGGGCATGTCTTTCCGCAGCGGATACTATTTTACACCCGTCTTCAATCAGGGGAGGGCGCTCTCCATTTGCCCATCACTGCGGCTTGGGCCTGGCCAGCTCCTCCGTCTTCAGGTCATCCTTCGGCAGGGGCGCTTCGATCCGGCGGAGATAGTCCCACAGCGTCTCGCGCAGGCCGCACTCGCCGCCGCTGGTGATCAGGAGCGTCGCGCCGCCATTGATCGCGGCCACGATACCCGTGTCGCCCTCCGCCTTGAAGTCGATGTCCTCCGCCTGCAAGACCTGTTGAATCTCCGGCTTTGATGCCAGACCGATGAGGACCGCACCGGCGAGATCGGCGGCGCCCGGCTCGATGGTGAGCGGCGCAGCGTCCTTCTTCAGAAGCTCCGCCTGGAACTCGTGGAAGCCCTTGATGCGCCGGGCGTCGGCCATCTCCTCGACGGTATGTTCTTTCGGAATGACCACCCGAACCGCTTCGGCCTTCGTGAGACGGTCGAACTTCATCACATCCGCTTCCCCCGGACGATAGTCCACGTCGGGGGCGAGGGGAATTATGACCGTGCGCTGATGGGCGACGGCGATGATCCGAGTCGCTTCTCCACCGGCGAAGTGCATCTTGAACGGCGGGCGCAGCGCGAGGTGAACCTGCTGGTTGAATCAAGGACGTATTCCATCGTTCTCCCGTCGAGACGGCTGCTCATGACAAGGGGCGCACCCGCCTCTTTGACCATAGCCGTAGCGCGAAGGACCACCACCTCGCGCGGCGGAATGGCGAGCTTGACGGTCGTCAATCCCGTCATCGGATCGATATGGTTCACCAGCGGGACACGCTCAAAGAAGTCGCCGAGAACCAGCGCGCCGCCGGCGCCGGCCAGAGCGGAGTTGATCGTCAGCACCGTCGATGTCTCGGTTGTGTTTTGATTCACAATCACGAAGAACGAGCCGAGCCCCTCCCCGCAGCGTTCGATGCGGACATCCTCCGCGTCGGAGGTCGCCCCCGTGACAGGACGCCACCCGGCCCGCGCCAGGGCGATGCACACGTCGGCGAAGCCGCGGACGAGATCCATCCGATGCGCGCGGTGCGTCGTTAGGTTGCACATCCACGGCAATCCGCCCACCCGCAGGGCCTTCTGCATGGCGAAGCGATCCGGATAGTACCGGGGGTGGCCGACGAAGATCGGTTTTCTACCCATGATGAACCGGTGGCTGCGGATGTAATTCGTCTGGGTGCTGATGCAGTTGGTCAGGTGCGACTGGCCGCGGAAGCCGGAGAAGTATTGGATAAACTCGCCGGGGTTGCGGTGGATGTGTGGAGCGGTGGCGATCAGGTCCTTCAGGATCATGGCGTAGGGGATGCCGCCGTTGGTGTAAATCTCGCCGTCGTCGTCGAAGGAGGAGAACGGGAGCTGCCGCCCGTAGTCCTCCCAGACGAACGCGCCGTTGTCGAAGTAAAACCCGTCCGGTTTATAGTTGTCCACGATGCGGTGAGTGTCCTTCTTCAGGCGCTGCCCGTATGTATTCGCATACGCGAACATGCCCGCGAGTTTCTCGGGGCCCTTGGCATGTACGGCGTTGCTGATGACGCACCAGTAATCACGCAGAAAGAACTCCCCGCCTTTCTCCTTGATGATCGAGTCCTGGTATTTCTCCATCGCCAGGTCGCGGTTGCATTTGGTCGGGATCATGTAGCTCAAGTTGCACGAGGCGATGTTGCAGATTTCATACACTCGCTTCATCTGGTCGCGGTTGAGAGTGCTCACCTTTCCGTTCTTGTGAAACCTTGCATAGCACGGTTCGTCATCGGGGTAGAACTCGCCCGTCTTCGTGAAGGGGGCGTAAAGCTCCATGCCGCCCACGCGATAGCGCCGGCAGATTTCAATGAACTTATCGCCCAGATCATGGACCCGCTCGGGCCCCGTTGAAGCGTACAGGCCCCAGACATCGTCGCGGGCGGGTGCTGCAAATACCTCCGGGAACAGGGCGTAGTAGCGGTCGAGGCAGCTCCGCCAGCCCCAGTTCGGGTCGATGCGGTAGATGATGAACGCCGCCTTCCGCTTCTCGCCCGGCGGAATCACCAGGCGCAGGATGGAGTTGAACGCCCGGTCAGCGCCCGCACCGGGGTCGGCCTGTGCGCCGTAGAAGCTGTAGATATCCATGGGCCGGAGTCCGACGGCGACGCCGGCCTCGCGATTCCAGATCGCCGCGGCGGGGAAGATGCCCTGGCATGTCCGGCCGCCGGGGGCCAGGGTCGTGAAGCCGCGGCGCGGCGCGCCCTCGCCAAGCTCGTAGGCGAACGATCCGTCCCAGAAACACCAGCCATCGGGCCTTGCGTTCAGGGGCAGGGAGAAGCGGGCCTCGAGGAGGAGCGTCTCCTTCCCCGTGTTCTCGATTTCACTGGTCCACTCCAGGTGGCCATCGTGCGCCTTCAGCAGGTCCGAACGGTGGACATCTCCGGCGTCCCACGAGAACGCCACGGCCTTCTTCTTGACGTTCCATGCGTAGGCATTACCGGCGGGGGCGATCTCCTTCCGGTCCGGCCACTGGACAAACCAGAAGCCGCCGGGCGCAGTGAGCGACTGCACATCGCCGCCGCACCGGACGCCGCGAACGGCGCCGGTCTTCTTGTCGATGACCAGGCACATGTCCTTTGTCCTTACCAAAATTCCAGCGGGGGATTCCGATATCCCCGGCGACAGGTCCTGCTTGTGCGGCGGCTTCGAGACGTCCGGCCTCGGCACCGGATCGTCGGTCAGCTTGCGGCTGGTGACCATCCGGTCCACCAGACTGCGCTGCTTCCCATCGACCGTTACCATCACCGGCATATTCCGTCCAAGGTGGAGCCGCCCCATGGCCTTCGGGTCTTCGCCAAAATCAAAAACCGTGGTATAGACCACTGGCTCGCTCGGGCCGGCCAGGATGTGCGGGCGTTGGAGCTCGTAGCGTTTAAAGTCGATGCAGAAGGTGTAGTCGGCCACGTCGCCCTTCGGCGCACCGACGCCGACACCGCGCCTGCGCTCGGTGTCGAAGAGGCAGACCCAGGGCGGATCGACCTCGAACTTCATCCGGCCGTAGGCCTCCTTCGACCTCGGCGACAGCTCCTTCGGCGTGCCGTCCAGATGGAAGAAGTGGAGCTTGTCCTTCTTCGGGTCGGGCTTCCAGACGGAGGCGAACAGGTTCGCGTACAGTACCTCTTGTTTCTGTTTGCTGTTTCCGCTCAGCCATGTATCCACGCGAAAAAGCACGCTTGGCCTGCGTGCGGTGAGTTCAATAGAGATTCTGAAGGTATAGTCGTTCCGCAGCGATTCGGTATCCGGCTGGCGGTGGAGGAGAATACGCTTCCGCACGGGCCCGTCGCAGACCACCTCCACCTTCGTCACCGGCCCGCGGGTGCGGAATCGGCTCCCGCCCTTCCCCATCACATAGAGCCATACGTCCGAGACGATCCTTTCGCCTTTGTAACTTATGGTCGTTGCCGTCGACTTTTTCTCCGGCGTGCCGAAATCAACCTCGACGAGGGAGTTGCCGATCTTGCCCGTCTGCACATCGAGCGTCAGGCCGCTCGCCCCGGCGTAGTCGCGGCTCGGGGCGTTCGCGTCCTGGGTGGCAAAGAAAAGGAGCGTTTTCTGCTCACGGGGGGCGAAATCGACAGCAAAGGAAAACTCTTCCCCGTCAAGCTGGCAGGGGATGTCGTTGCCTCCCATCTCGCCGTCCTCGTTGGGCGCAGCCTTCGGGTCGACCAGCCGGCATCGGCCAAGGTCCACGCCGGCCGCGATGCCGAGGGCGACCGTCTTGAGGATGATGACCTCGTTGTTTCGGGGAAAGTCGCTCGGGTTCTCCAGGCCGATCTTGACCGGGTCGCGCCATTCGAAACCCGATGCGCGATAGGTCTGCCCGGGGCAGGTGCTGGCGATCAAAACCACCAGCACGACAAAAAGGCAGAACGTCCTCATGTCTTAATCCTCCTATTTCGAGCACTTCCGGTGCGCAATCCCCATCTCAACGAGCAGCCGCAGGTAGGCCAGGCCGAACCGGACCAGCTTGGCATGGGACCGCCCGCTGCGGCGCGCGGCGTAGTGGAACGGCGCCTCGATGATCCGCCGCCCCGCGCGATGGACCTGGATCAGGATTTCTTCCAGCACATCGAAGTCCGTGCGAGTGATGCGGATCGCCGCCAGCGCGCGGCGGGAGTAGAGCCGGAACCCGCTCGACACGTCGTATAGATTCAGCGCCATACCGCGGGAAAAGATGACGTTCAAGATTCGACTCAGCGCCCACCGCAGCCGGGGCATCTCCGCCCCGCCGCCGGGGACATAGCGCGACGCGATGACGAGGTCGGCCTCCCCGCGATGACGCCAGAGCGTCTTCACAAACGTGGGCGGATGGGAGAGGTCCGCGTCCATCGTCAGGATGTATTCCCCCGACGCCGCGGCGAAGCCGGCGTGCAGCGCACCGCCGTAGCCCCTTCGCGATTGCGTCACGACCTCCGCGCCGAGAGACTCCGCCACCCGGGGCGTGCCGTCCGTCGATCCGCCGTCCACGACGATGATCTCGTAATGGGGCGTACACCGCTTGGCGACGCCGTGCAGGCCCGGCAAGAGCGCCCGCAGATTCTCCGCCTCGTTCATCGCGGGAATGAGGATAGTCAAGTCGATCTTCGCACTTGGCATAGGCGAATTATAGGCATCCGCCGGCGAAATGGCAAGGCGCATTCACGGCTACGTAACGCCGACGAACTTCTTCCACACATCGAAGGTGATGTCGTAGTTTTCCACCGGGATGTCCGGGCCGACAGAGTGGCAGCCCATGATGTAGCCGCCGCCCTTCGCCGCCTGGAGGCAGTACTCGGCGTGTGCCCGCACCTCCTCCGGTGTGCCCTTCGGAAGAATAAGCGAGTTGCACAGGCCGCCGACGAAAGCGAGCTTCGTGCCGTACTTCTCCTTCAGCTTCACCACGTCCAGCCCGGCCCGCGGCTCGACGGGGTTGATGGCATCGACGCCCGCGTCGATCAGGCCGTCGAGGGCGTCGGCGATGTTGCCGTCGCTGTGGAACATGACAAACCTCGCCCCCGCGCCCTTGGCCGCCTGGACCATGCGCTTGATCGCCGGCTGGAAGATATCTTCGTAGGTCTTCGGCGAGAACATGAGCGAGTCGTTGTAGGCCATGTCATCGTAGATGGCCAGGCCCGTCGAGTAGAGGTCCCACCGGCGCAGCTCTTCCTGAGCGATGGCGATCAGGTGATCGGTCGTTCGGTTGACCATCTCCTTGACAAACGCGGGGTCCGCCGCGATATCCACGAGGAACTGCGTCTGCCCGCGAAGGAAGGCCGTGCGGAGGTACGGCCCGCCGGTTTTGCAGAAGACGAAGTCGGTCTCCTTCCATCGTTCGACGCTGGGGGTGAGCCTATCGTACCGGGCGTCATCCGCCGGCGGGTCGAAGGGCTTGCGGTCCAGGTCGGCCGGTTCCTTGATGGCGACGTCCAGCTCCTCGTAGAACGTCCCGCCCTGGGCCACGCGCTTGACCATGCCCCAGCCGTCGCGCTCGATCTTGTAGCCCTCGCCCTCTTCCAGCGTCTCGGCCTGCGAATAGTACGGCGTCTCGTCGCCGACGGCGACACGGATGTCGTTTTTGTAAAATTCGTGGATGTCAACATCCTTCCCCAGCCCCTTTTCCTCGCGCCACATGGCGGTGAACTCCGCCCAGTAGCCGTCATCCCTCGGCACGCGATCAGGTTCCTGGTGAGAAAGAGCCGCCGTCACTCGTTTCACGGAGTCGTTCATGGCAGGTCAGCCTTCCAGAGCATGGAGGATGTCTTGGCAGAAGTCTGTCAGCGTATCGTCGCGCGCACCCATGACGATGACCACGTCGCCCTCCTTCGCCTCCTTCGCGAGGGCCTGGATCAGGTCAGGCCGCTCGGGGATGGAGACGGCATTGCGTCCGCGCGCGGCAACGTCGCCCACGATGTCGTCCGACGAGATCGACATATCTGCCGTGCCGCCGGCGTAGTAGATCTTGGGCATGTAGAGGATGTCGTCGGGCTGGAGCTGCTCGGCGAACGCCTCGACGAGCTCGGCGCGGAGGAACTTCGTCGGGCCGAAGCCGTGCGGCTGGTAGATGGCCAGTATGCGCCCGGCGAAGGGCTTCACCGTCGAGAGCGCGGCGCAGATCTTCGCGGGGTTGTGGGCGAAGTCGTCGATGACCTTCACGCCCCGAACCTCGCCGATGAGGTCCATGCGCCGGCCCACCCCTTGGAACTCCTCCAGCGCCTCGGCCATGACCTCCGGCGCAACACCCATCTGCGCGCCGGCTGCGATGGCGACCAGTGCGTTCTCGACATTGTGCGCCCCGGGGGTGTGGAGACGGTAGCCCTGTCTATCCACTTGGAATGATGTAGAGAAACCGTCACACGTGATTTCACTTGCGCGAAAGTCGGCATCGCATTGCACGCCGAAGGTGACGATGTTCTTGTGCTCGATCTTCGCGTCCCGCAGGATCGAGCAGTCGGCGTTCAGGACGAGCGTTCCCTGCGTGTGGCCGGCGAAGATGCGAAAGAGATCGACCAGCTCGTCAATCTCCTTGTGGTCCTTCGACACGTTCGTGACGACGCCGACCTCCGGCTCGTAGTTCACGATCGTCCCGTCGCTCTCGTCAGCCTCGACGCAGACGATGTCCGACGCGCCGCCCTTTGCGTTGCCGATGAGCGTGTCGGACACGTAGTTCTTGATGATCCCGCCGTTCATGACGGTTGGATCGAGTCCGCCCTTCTCCAGCACCCATGCCGTCATGGCGGTGGAGGTCGTCTTGCCGCTGCTGCCCCCGATGGCAATGCTGCGCCGGCCGTTCACGAGCTCGGCCAACAGATCGGCCCGCTTCATCATCGGCACGTTGTGTTTCTTCGCGGCGGCGATGTCGGGGTTGGTGTCCTCGATGGCCGTCGAGGCGACGACGTGGTCCGTTCCCCCATCGACCCCTGAGCCGTCCTGGGCGAAGAGCTCGATGCCCTGGGCGCGGAGCTTGTCGTAGAGCGTGGCGCCCCGGTCGTGGTCCAGGTTGCGGTCCGACCCGGTCACCTCGTGGCCCTGCGAGCGAATCACCTGAGCGATGCCGCTCATGCCCGAGCCGCCGATGCCGATGAAGTGGTATTTGCTCACGACTCGATTTCCTTCATGACGTCCTGGATGACCCCGACGGCGTACTCGCAGTCCTCCCGCTCGATGGCGTTGTAGCAAACGAGGCGACACATGCCGTCGAGGATGTGGAAGAACTTGACGCCGCGTTCGGCGCACCGGTCGCAGAGTTCGTCCGCCTTTTCGGGGGTGTCGAGGTGGATCATGGTGATGTTCGTCTGGCACTTGTCGAGGTCCACATGCAGCCCCGGTGTGCCCGCCAGGCTCTCGGCAAGGAAGCGACCGTTGGCGTTGTCGATGGCGCAGCGGTCGGGGCCCTGGGTCAGGGCGATCATCCCGCCGGCGGCGATGATCCCCGCCTGGCGCATGCCGCCGCCCATCTTCTTGCGGCAGCGGTGGAGGAACTCCCGTTTGTCGGCATCCCCGGCGATCATGGAGCCGACCGGGGCGCCCAGGCCCTTGGACAGGCAGAACATCACGGTGTCCACCTCGCGGGCTATGTCCTGCACGTCGCACCCCAGATAGGCGGCGGCGTTGAAGATGCGCGCGCCGTCGAGGTGGACCTTCATGCCGTTCGAGTGGGCGAGGTCGCACAGCTCCTTCATCTGCGCCGGCGAGAGGCACACGCCGCCGCGGACGTTGAAGGAGTTCTCCAGCGCCAAGGCGCGCAGATCGACGCCGTCGTTCCTCGCGTCCTTGATGATCGCCTCGATCTTCGCCGGGTCGGAGAGGCCGGAGGGCTCTTCGTAAAGCTGAAACTTCGCGTGGGAGACCTGCTCGATCCCTTCGCGCTCGTAATAACCCGTGTGGTTGAATTCCTCCGCGAGGACCACCCCTCCGCAGTCGGTGCACGACATGATGCCGATGCTGTTGCCCATCGTCCCCGAGGGGCAGTAGAGGGCCGTGCCCTTACCGATGCGCTCGGCGGCCAGGCGCTCCAGCTCCGCCACGGTCGGGTCCTCGCCGTGGCAGTCGTCGCCGACGGCGGCGGCGGCCATCGCCTGGCGCATCTCCTCGTTGGGGCAGGTCAGGGTGTCACTTCTCAGGTCAACGACTTTGTCCATGCTACTCTCCACAATTCAGCTTCAGTGTTCCCACAAGATCATTGATATCCGTCTCACCCATCCGGCGAAGCAGGTCTTTCATGCCGCCGAGGATCTCGGTGCAGACCATCGGGTTGACGAACAGCGCCGTCCCCACCTGCACCGCCCGCGCGCCGGCGAGGATGAACTGCATGGCATCGCGCGCGCATGCGATCCCGCCGAGGCCGATGACGGGCGCGCCGGCACCCCGAACGGCCTGGTATACCTCATGCACCTTGAGCAGGGCAACCGGTTTCACTGCCGGGCCGGACAGGCCGCCTATGTCGTTGCCGAGCACAGGCCGCCGGGTGTCCACGTCGATCTCCATGGCGCGGAGGGTGTTGATGAGGGACAGCGCATCCGCCCCGGTCTCGACACAGGCCGTAGCGATCTCGGCGATGCTCGTCACGTTGGGGGATAGCTTGGCGATGAGTGGTTTCCCAGTTGCAGCCCGGACGGCGGCGATGACCTCCCCGGCCATCTCACTGCTCGCGCCGAAGGCCGCGCCACCCTTCTTGACGTTCGGGCAGGAGATGTTGATCTCCATGGCGTCGATGCGGTCGGCCTTGTCGAAGCGCGAGACGACTTCGACGTATTCTTCCACTGTCCCGCCGGCGACGTTGGCGATGACCTTTGCCTTGCATCCCTCAAGGGGCGGGAGGTGATCGCGGATGACGGCATCCACGCCGGGGTTCTCCAGGCCGATGGAGTTGATGATGCCCGCGCCGCCGGCCGTCTCGACCAGCCGGGGTGTGGGATTGCCCTTGCGCGGTTCGAGGGTGGTTCCCTTGAGGACGATCGCGCCGAGGGCGTCGTTGTCGAAGCCCTGCACCTTCTCGAACACCTCGCCCCAGCCGAACGTGCCCGAGGCGACCATGAGCGGGTTCTGCAGCTCCAGGCCGGCGATGGTCACGCGCAGGTTGACGTCAGTCTCGGGCATTCCAGTTCACCTCGTCGGCCCAGAACATAGGACCGTCCGTGCATGCCTTCTTGTTCGTTGTGCCGCCGTCGGGCAGGAACACCTCGCACGCGCATGACATGCACGCGCCCATGCCGCAGCCCATCATCTCCTCTAAAAGGACCTGGCAGCGCTCCTCGTGCTGCTCGGCCAGCTCGGCGACCTTCCTGAGCATCCCCCACGGCCCGCAGGCGAAGAGCATGCGGCCCTCGACGGACGCCGCGCGGTCCAGGTATTCTTCGAGGAGATCGGTCACGGGACCCACGTGGCCGCCTTTACCCGTCATGACAGCGACGGAGGTCTCGATGCCGATCTGCTGAAGCTCATCCGGGTTGAGGGGGAGTGTGTCCTGGTTCTGGCAGCCGAGCAGCGCCGTGGTCTCGACATCATTCTCGATAAGCGCCCTGCCCAGCATCTCCAGCGGGCCGATACCGCAGCCTCCGCCGATCATGACCGCGCGCTTGACCTGGCCGGTCAGCTCGAAGCCGCGCCCCAGGGGGCCGAGGACCGGCAGATCATCACCCAACTTGGCCTTCGACAGGCGGCGCGTGCCCTCGCCGATGATCCGGACGACGATCTCGAAGGACTCGCCCACGACGCGGGAGAAACTGAAGGGACGACGGAGAAGCGTCCGGCCGCCGCATTGGACATTCACGAACTGGCCGGGCTGAGCAGCGGCGGCGATCCAGGGCGCATGGAGCCGAACACGGCAGTGGCCGACAGCGACGGCCTCGTTCGATTCGACGGTTGCGGTTTCGTCGAAGATGTCGCTCATTTCGTTTGCTTCCCAGGCGGCGGATTCGGTTTTGTGATCTCTTTGGTCCACGACGTTGCCGCTTTGATGTCGGTCGGCTTGCCGCCGTATTTGACCGTGAGTTTCCGCCCTTCCATAATGGTGTGCTGCGCGCCGTCGCGGGTCGTCACCGCGGACACGCCTTTGCCGACGATCACCGTGGTCCCTGCGTCATTGACGGCGACGTCGGTCTCGCCGGGCTTGATGTCGATGCCGCAGTCGGGGGTGCGGACGATGTAGTTCTCCTTCTTCACGGCGATCCATATTTCCCCCTTCACCAGGCGGAGGGAGTTCCTGGCGGTGAAGCGGATGTCCGTGTTCGTGTTCATGCGCAGTTCGCAGCCCGAGGCGAGGCGCAGAGCGGCCTTGGAGTCCTGACCGGTCCGAACAATGTGTCCGACCTTGAGCGCCTCTCCTTGCCGGAGCGTGCGCGGCCCCGAACGAGCCGATTGCTCGATCGTGGCGGAGCCTTCGGTGAGCCCGCCCGCCTGGGAGGCCTTGACGCGGCTGTGCCAGACCAGGCCGAGACCGATCGCCAGGGCGGCTACGACGGCGCCGGTGAGCTTGAAGAAGTGGCCCCATGAAAATGCGGCGATGAGGATGCCGATCTCGTAGAGTGCGATGGTCGGGATGGCGAGCATCATTTGCGTGCCGGGGTCGGGCGGGGTGAGGATCGCGGCGATGATAAAGGCAGCCAGGATGGCGTAGCGGCGCTCCCTGCGGAGGGTCTCCGGCGTGATGAGGTCGATCTTCACGAGGAAAAGGAGGACGAGGGGGAGCTGGAAGACGATGCCGAGCACGAGGGTGAGGAGCATGAGGAGCGAGACGTAGTCGCTGATCTTGATGATGGGGGAGGCGATGTCGCCGACGACCATGAGCAGGAAGCGCAGGCCGAAGGGGATGAGGATGAAGTAGCCGAAGAGCATGCCGAGAAGGAAGCTGCCGAGAGAGATGGGGGCGAAGATGTAGACGTATCGCTTCTCATGTTCATAGAGTCCCGCGGCGACGAACATCCACATCTCGTAGATGACGACGGGCGAGGAGATGAATAGCGCCGAGATGAAGCAGACCTTCATCAGCGTGATGAAGGCCTCCTGGTAGGCGGTGATCTTCAGGTCGGGGGAGAAGCCCATGGCGCGCATGGTCTTCTGGTGCGGCGCCGCGAGGACGTTCATCAGCGGGATGCGAAAGACCCAGCAGAAGACGAACGCGACCAGCACGGCAACGAGCGAGATGATGATGCGATAGCGAAGTTCTTCGAGGTGCTCGCCGAAGGTCAGGCGGCGTTCGTTCATGGAAACGTGTAAACCCTATGACACTAAGAGAGGCACTGTCGTCTACCGTCTACAGAGGAATGATAGCACAGGAGGGGGGGGAAAACAAGGTTCTATTCGAACTCGCCCAAGCCCTCGGCAAGGAGCTGCACTATGCCCTCGCCCGTCTGCGACGATTCGGGAAGAAGAAGATGGAAAATCCGAGCGGTGACGGGCCGTACCCGGTTCCCGAAAGGGCCGAGTGCTGACCGGGTTCGCATCGGGTCGACGGACTCGATAACGAGGCGGCGGCCGGTGAGGGAGAGGGTCTTGATGCCGGCCCGGCCGGCCAGGAGGCGGACACGGGCCTCGGCGAGGAGGTTCTCTGCCTCCCGGGGGAGCGGGCCGAAGCGATCGAGCAACTCCTGCCGGACCGACTCGATCTCCTCCAGCGTCTCCACGCGGCTCAGCTTGCGATACATCTCGATCTTCTGCTTTGCATCGGGGACGTACCCCTCCGGGAAGAAAGCGGTGAGGCCGATGGTGATGGAGATGTCCGGCCGCTCGTGCACCTCCTCGTTCCGGGCGCGCCGGACGGCGACCTCCAGCAGGCGGCAATACATGTCGTAGCCGATGGCATGGATGTGGCCGCTCTGCTCGGCGCCGAGGATATTGCCCGCGCCGCGAATCTCCAGGTCGCGCATGGCGATCTTAAACCCCGCGCCGAGGTCGGCGAACTCCTCGATGGCCTTCAGGCGCTTCTCGGCCGCGGGGTTCACGACGCCGTGCCTGGGCATGAGGAAGTAGGCGTACGCGCGATGCTTGTATCGGCCGACGCGCCCGCGGAGCTGGTGCAGATCGGCCAGGCCGAAGTGGTCGGCATTGTTCACGAAGATCGTGTTCGCGTTCGGGATGTCGAGGCCCGACTCGATGATCGTGGTGGAGACCAGCACGTCGCTCTTGCCCTCGACGAACTCTGTCATCCGCTGTTCGAGGGTTCGCTCCGACATCTGGCCGTGGGCGATGGTGAACTCTGCCTCGGGGACGAGATCGCGCAGCGTCCGGGCCACGTTCTCGATGTTATGGACGCGGTTGTGCACAAAGAAGACCTGTCCGTCGCGGCCCAGCTCGCGAAGGATGGCCTGGCGGATGCGGTGTGGGTCGAACCGCCACAGGCGGGTCTGGATGGCCAGCCGGTCGCGCGGCGGCGTCTGGAGCGACGAGATGTCGCGGATGCCGAGCAGCGCCATGTGCAGCGTCCGGGGGATGGGCGTGGCGGTGAGGGTGAGGATGTCCACCGTCTCGCGCAGCTTCTTGAGGCGCTCCTTGTGGACCACGCCGAAGCGCTGTTCTTCGTCGATGATCACCAGGCCGAGGTCCTTGAACGCCACGTCCTTCTGGACCAGGCGGTGCGTGCCGATGACAATGTCCACGGTTCCCTCGCGGAGATCCTCGACCACCTTGCCCTGTTCTTTCTTGGTACGGAACCGGCTGAGCATCTCGATGCGGATCGGATAATCGGCCATTCGCTCGGTGAAGGTGCGGAAGTGCTGCTGGGCGAGGATGGTGGTGGGTACGAGGACCCCCACCTGCTTGCCCGCCATGACGGCTCGGAATGCGGCGCGCATGGCCAGCTCCGTCTTGCCGTAGCCCACGTCGCCGCAGATCAGTCGGTCCATGGGCCGGGCGTCGGTCATATCGTGCTTGATCTCCTCCGACACGGCCACTTGGTCGTCCGTCTCGGTGTAGATGAAGGCGGCCTCGAACTCGTGCTGCCAGTCGGGGGTCTCCGGGTACCGGATGCCCTTTTTCGCGGCGCGGAGGGCCTGGATGCGGAGGAGCTCGGCGGCCAGGTCCTCCACGGCCTCCTGGGCCTGTTCCTTCCGGCGCTGCCACATCGTCCCACCGATCTTGCTCAGGCGGGGGCGGCGGTCCGTGCCGCCGATGTATTTGCTGACGAGCTCGATCTTGGAGGCCGGGACGTAGAGCTTGACGTGGTCCTCATACTCCAGAGCGAGAAACTCCTGCCGCTCGCCCTTCTGCTCCAGCATCTCCATGCCGAGGAAGCGGCCGATGCCGTGGGCGACGTGGACCACGTAGTCGCCCACTTCGAGGTCCAGGAAGGATTGGATGGCCTTGCCCGCGGGCCGGGGACGGGTCCGGCGGCGGAGCTGGTAACGCTGGAAGATCTCGTGGTGCGGCAGCACGGCCAGCTTGAGGTCGACAAACTCGAACCCCCGCGTGAGCCGGCCGATTTCGAGGGACAGTTTCGCCGGGTCCGCGATCTTCCCCTCAATTAACTTCTCCAGCCGATCGCGCTCGGCGTCGTTGTTGCAAAGCACCACGGTCCGGTCGTTATCCTGCACGATCCTGCCGAGCTCCTCGACGGCCGACTGAATCTCCCGCTCGAATCGCGAGAGGGAGTTGATGTTGAGATGGACCTCATGCGGCGGCCTCCGCAGGGGAAGATCATCGGCGAGGGGCAGACGGGTAAGTGTGAGGAGTGGATGCCGGCCGATCTTGGACAGGGTTGACTCGACTGTGTTCATCAGGCCGCGCGCCCCCTCGTCGAGGCGTTCGAGGCTGCTCTCTGCCCGCGAGATCACCTCCTCGGGATCGACGACCGCGATAGCCGACCCCTCCGGCAGGTAGCTGAGGATCGAGTCAAGCGCCGCCCGGTCAATCGTCCGCTCCGAGGCGACCAACTGGCACGCGCCGAGCTCCCGGTCCGATGTCTGCAGTTCCGGGTCGAACTCCCGGATCGACTCGATCTCGTCGCCGAAGAACTCGATGCGGAAGGGCGCATCGGAGGAGAAGGGGAACACATCCAGGATGCCCCCGCGCAGGGCGAACTCGCCGGGGAGGGTTGCCTGAGGGCTTCGCTCGAACTGGCGTCGGTCGAGCCACTTGATGAGCTTCTGTTGGGACAGGACGTCGCCCACCTTCACCGTTATCGCGCTCGCGCGCATGGCGCCGGGCGCGAGGACAGGCTGCAAGACGGCCTGGATGGGGGCGACAATGACCGGGGGCTTCGCCCGGTCGAAGAGAAGCCGGCGCTGGATGGTGATGCGCGCGCCGATGATGTAGCTGTCGGGCGGCGTGTCGTCTTCGGGCAGGATTTCCCAGGCGGGGAAGAGCTGTGCGGCGCCGGGGCGGAACAGGTTGATGTCGTCAGTCGTCTCCTCGGCCTCGTCGAGGTGGGCGACGATCAGCAGCACGGGGGCGGGCAGGTCCACCGAAAGGGCGGCTGTCAGATAGGCCCCCGCCGCCCCCCAGAGCCCATCGACGGAGATACACTTTCCCTTTGCCAGTCCAGGCAGTATCCGGGTGTAGGCGTTGCTTTCCTGCAATTGTCGGATCAAAGCGTCCATGTCCTGAATTTAACAGATTTTTGCCGATGGCGTCAATATTCGAATGAAAAGCGCCAAAAAGCGAAAGACGACCGCCTAACCGATTGATAGCGTGCAATTTATGCACGCTTCAGGGGCGAAAGGGACCGCATAAAACCGCGCCATTCTCAATTTGGCAAAGGCTTTTGCGTTTGAAAATAGCAGAATATCGTTGACTCGGAGGGCTGCGATTGCTATATTAGTAGGATAGGATCGGAGGGTGATTTGCAGCCGTGAAACACTGAAGAATAAGCGTTGAGGGGTCGATCCGGGGGCAGGTTCTTTTTCGTCTTTTGCACGGCGTGGGGGCGAACGCCGTTTCACGGGGCGTCGGAAAAGGGAGCAAGCCGAATAGAAGCAGTTTCATTGGGCAGGTGGGTGTACGTTCCTTAAACCCTTTTGATCGACGGAGAAACTGTGATGGCCGATCCGGTGGTTCAAATCACGGATGAAAGCTTCGAAGAGGAAACGATTGCGGGCAACATCCTTGTCATGATCGATTTCGTGTCGGACTGGTGCGGGGAATCGCAGAAAATGATCCCCCTCGTGGACGAACTGGCCACGCGATATCCCGGCCAACTCAGGACCCGTCGGATCGACATCGATCGAAGCGCCGAAACCGCCGTCCGATGCAATGTGCTCAACACACCGGCTATCCTGTTCTTCCGCGGTGGAGAAGAGCTCGACCGTCTTACCGGAAAGTTCGGCAAGACCCGATTGATTTCCACCCTGGAGGGCCTTCTCGAACCCGTGCCGCGGCCGCGGCGTCGCGCCCGAACCGCCCGTTAGGTGAGGGGACAAGCCGCAATGAAATCGTCACCAATGCCTGAGGCGAACCCAAACGCCTCAGGCCTTGTCTATATGGACCATGCCACCACCACTCCCGTCCACCCGGATGTCCTGCGGGAGATGATGCCTTTCTTCTCCGAGCGCTTTGGCAGCCCCTCCCAGATCTATTCCCTCGGCCAGCAGGCCGCCGAGTGCGTGCAGGAGGCCCGTCTGCAGACATCAAGGCTGATCGGCGCTCGGGCGAAGCATATTTACTTCACCAGCGGCGCCACCGAGGCCAACAACTGGGCCGTCAAGGGCGCCGCCCTCAAGCTCCGCAGCAAGGGCCGCCACATCATCACCTCTGCCACCGAGCACAGCAGCATCCTCGATCCCTGCAAGCAGCTCGAAAAGCAGGGCGTTGAGGTCACCGTGCTCCCCGTCGACCGTCACGGCGTCGTCTCGCCGGACGATGTAAAATCGGCCATCACCGAAAAGACAATCCTCATCACCGTCGGCCACGGGAATATAGAGGTCGGAACCATCAACCCCATCGCCGACATCGGCGCCATCGCCCGCGAACGCGGCGTTCTGTTCCACACCAATGCCGCCCAGACGGCCGGCAAGATCGAGATCGACGTGGAACAGCTCCAGTGTGACCTGCTCTCGTTCTCGGCCCACAAGTTCTACGGCCCCAAGGGCGTCGGCGCCCTGTTCATGGCCGAGCCGAAGCTCATCGCCCCTCTACACCAGGGCGGATCGCAGGAGCGGAACATCCGCGGCGGCACCCACAACGTCCCCGGTATCATCGGAATGGGCAAGGCCGCCGAGCTGGCCCTTGCCAACATGGCCGAGGAGGCCAAGCGCATCCATGCCCTCCGCGACAGGCTTCGCGACGGACTGCTGGACCGAATCAAAAACATCCAGGTCGTCGGACACCCCGCCGAGCGCGTGCCCGGCAACCTGGCCATCACCGTCGATGGAGTGGAGGGCGAGGCGATGCTGCTGTCGCTGGATATGGACCGGATATGCGCATCGAGCGGCTCGGCCTGCACGGCGGGGACCCTTGACCCGTCGCATGTACTCTTGGCCATGGGGCTCTCCCACGAGCAGGCCCACGGGTCGATCCGCTTCAGTCTCGGCGCGGGCAACACCGAGGCCCATGTGGATCACGTCGTCGAGTGCTTCCCGAGGATTGTGGACATGCTCCGGAAGATGTCCCCCACCTATCCGAGCAAGTGAGGCAGGTTACCCTCTGAGACCATGACCGATCCCGCGAAAAAGAGAGAAGCCCGCGAAAGCAAGCCCCGCAATCCCCTCCGGGTTGCGTCGCTCGTTTTCTTCCTGGCCGCCGCCTGGTTCCTGGGGTCGTCTCTTTACTCGCGCTGCAGCATCGCCCCGGCCCTGGGGGCGACGGCAGCCGACCCTGCACGGCGGGATGACGCCCGGCGGCTGATGACGCGGGCCACGTGGCTGGTCTTCGGGGGGACGATCTTTGCGCAGCGGCTCTCCCACGGCAGAGTTCCCGGGAGTGTTTCGAGCAAGAGCCTCACCGACGTGGAAGCGGAGTTCACCGCGATGCTGGAACGGGAACGAGAAATTGTCGAGAAGCTGGTCATGATCCCCGACCCCTTCGCCGCCGCGAAGTACGGCCCGGCCTGCGTCCGATACGTTCGCGATCTGAAGGCCCGGCGGGCGGAAGGGAAAGGGCCGTCCGACGCCGAGGCCCTGGCCGCCATCACGCAGCAGATGGAGTACTACGTCACCTCCCGCATGGCCGCACAATATGGGGAAGGCGCCGCCGCGCTGCTCCTGGAGTTTCGCCATTTCGAAAGGGAAAACAAACTCACCGAGGCGAAACGTGAGGAGCTCAACCAGAAGTGGGCGAATCTCGTCGAGAAGGAGATCACCGATTTCCAGCAGCTTGTGATGATCCACGGGCGCAACGGATATGTCTTCGGCGGGTTCCTCCTCCTTGCTGCTGTGGCGTTCCTCCTGGTTTCCCTCCTCGGCCGCTCCTTCATCCCGCAGACGCCTGTCGAGAGTCCATCCTGACCGCCATGCGTCACGTCAGCCCAAGGCATCGCGCCTCTTCCATATCGGATGGCGGAAGGGCGCGCGGTTGTCGCTGAGCCCGGCGGTGACGCCCATCACCGTATTCTGACCGACGGCATCGGCAAACGCGCTGGGGGGATGGATGAGATCGCGGAGCCTGTTCCAAGCGCAGCGAGGGATCCCTTTCCGCATCCGCGAAAGAGGCTCCTCGCGATGACACCGCAGAGGTCATGGGGAAACTCCTCCCGGCGAATGTCCTTGACCCCGGAAAACAGGTAGGCTAAGATAAAGAGATGGACTGGGTATGAGTCTGCCCGAGTGAAGGAATCCTGTTGGATCTCAATGCGCTTCAATCCCCCGTTCTAAACGAGCTGGATGCGGTGATCGACTTTCTCGTGGAGAAGGTCGCCTCGGACTTTCCCATGTTCGAGGACATCTCCCGCCACGCACTCCGGCAACACGGCAAGTTCCTCCGCCCGACGATCTTTCTCCTGTCGGCGCGGGCCTTTGGCAGGATCACCGAGGAGCACATCCGCCTCGCCGGGGCGCTGGAGCTGCTCCATGCGGCCTCCCTGGCCCACGACGACGTGATCGATTCAGCGGGCCTGCGAAGAAAATCCGCGACGATCCGCTCCCGCTGGGGTGACACGATTGCCGTCCTCTACGGCGACTTCCTCCTGGCACGGGCCTTCTCCATTCTCACGTGCACGCCTATTGCCGCCGCGCGCGAGCTGGCCCCGCCGCTCGTCTCCCAAGTGGTGGAGGGCGAGGCCATGCAGTACCACGCACGCTACAATCTCGACCTGTCCCGCGAGGCCTATATCGAGATCGTTCGCAAGAAGACCGCGGCGCTCTTCGCCGCTGCGGCCCAGATCGGCGGGACGGCGGCGGGCGCGGACGAGACCGCCTCGTCCGCATTACTCGACTATGGCTTCCGCTTCGGGGTCGCCTACCAGATCCTCGACGACGTCCTCGACCTGATCGGCTCAAAGGCCAAGACCGGAAAGACCGTCGGCACGGACCTGGCCTCCGGCCGGTTTACGCTCCCCGTCCTGCTGCTTCGCGATGCCATGCCTACCCAAGAGGTCCGGGAGACGATTCTGAGGACCAGTGAATCGGACAACGGGGGGGATGTGGAAAAGGTCGTCGACCTGGCCAAGAAGTCCGGCGCCATCGAGGCCGCTGCGAGCGCCGCCGGGGAGCACTTCGCGGCCGCGCGATCCTCGCTGGAGGCGCTGCCCGCAGACTTTCCTCGGAAACATCTCATGGGCCTGGCCGAGCACTACGGCGCGGCGGCCCAGACCATTATGCACGAATACCCCGCCGGGACCTCGACCTCCGTGGCCGGTGTGGGGGACGGGTAGCTCTCTCGGCGTCGGTTGCGGGCCCCGATTTTCCCGATCACAAGTTTCCTTGCCGAAACACACCTCCTTTGGTAGAATAGGCGCTCCAATACGACATCGCCCCGCAAGGAGAAGACTCTGCCCATGTGGCTTGCACTGCGACGACTTGCACTCGGCTTCTCGCTCATCATCGCCTCCTCGGCCATCCTCCTCTTCTCCGACCTGAATCGGCGGACGAAGCGGACGGGGCAGGTTCCCCGCATCGCCATCCTCCAGTACTCGTCCCGGCCGGTAATGGACCAGAACGTCGCCGGCATGATCCAGGGCCTCGCCAACGAGGGCTTCGTGGAGGACCGGACGATCCACATCCAGCGCTTCAACGCTGAGAACGACATGCCCACGGCGAACCAGATCGCCAAGACCATCACCGACGGCAGGTTCCCCGTCGTCATGACCTCCAGCACCCCCTGCCTCCAGGCCGTGGCCAACGCCAACAAGGCGGGCAAGGCGGTCCATGTCTTCGGCGCGGTGACGGACCCCTTCGGCGCTGGAGTCGGCATCAGCCGGAAGAACCCCCTCGATCACCCGAAGCACCTCGTCGGCATCGGCACGTTCCAGCCCGTCGAGCGGGCGTTCGATATCGCCGTGCAGATGTACCCCGGGCTGAAGACCGTCGGTGTGGTCTGGAACGCCGCCGAGTCCTGCTCGGAGGCGTGCGTCATCAAGGCGCGGGCCAAGTGCAAGGAGCTGGGCATCACCCTCCTCGAGGCGACGGTGGACTCCTCCTCCGGGGTCCTTGAGGCCGCACATTCCGTCGTGGCGCGCGGGGCCCAGGCCATGTGGATCGGCGGGGACAATACCGTCGAGCTGGCCATCGACTCTCTCGTCGCCGCCGCGAAACAGGGCCACATCCCCGTCTTCTGCAACAACCCCGGCATCGTGGACCGAGGCCTGATCTTCGGGCTGGGTGCGAACTACTTCGAGGTCGGCGTGATCGCGGGCGAACTGGCGGGGAAGATCCTGCGCGGCACCGACCCGGCCTCCATTCCCATCAAAGACGTCGCCCCCGAGCGCCTGATCCTGAACACCACGGCCCTCACGGGCCTGAAGGATCCGTGGACCATCCCCCCCGACCTCTTCGCCAAGGCCGACGGCGTCTACGGACCCGACGGCCTCCAGATGAAGGAAGACAAGACCGCGCAGAAACCCAGGCCCGGCAGGACCTACAAGATCGGCGTCGTCTACTTCGCGCCCGACCCCGGCTGGGACATCATCATGGAGGGGCTCGTCGACGCGCTGCAGGAACGGGGCTTCGTGGAGGGACAAAACCTGGACATCCGCAAGGCCCACGCCAACGGCGAGATCGCGAACATCACACCCATCCTCCAGAACTACGACAATTCCGACGTCGATCTTATCGTCACCATGACGACCCCCTGCCTCACGGCCGCGTGCACGACGGTGAAGCGCAAGCCCGTCGTCTTCTCCTACGTCTATGACCCCGTCACCGCCGGCGCGGGAAAAAGCATGGCGGACCATCTGCCCAACGTTACCGGCGTCGGGTCCTTCCCGCCGGTGGAGGACACCCTCGCCATGATGCGGGCCCTCGTCCCCGGCCTGAAAACCGTCGGCACGCTCTACAACACCTCCGAGGCGAACTCGCGCAAGGTGGTAAGCGTGGCGAGGAGTCGGTTCAAAAAACAGGGGATTCGCCTGGAGGAAATCTCCATCAGCAATTCGAGCGAGGTGTTTCAGGCGGCCCAGGTGCTGACACAGAAAGACATCGACGTGCTGTGGATATCGGGCGACAACACGGCGCTCATGGCCTTCGAGGGGATCGTCAAGGCCACATCGAGCGCGAGGCTCCCCTTGGTGATCAACGACTTCGAATTCGTGGAAAAGGGCGCCCTGGCCGCCTGCGGCATCGGCCTGTATCAACCCGGCCACGCCGCCGGCATCCTTGCCGCGCGGGTGCTCCTGGGCGAAAAGCCGGCGAGCATCCCCATGCAGAACGTTACGGAAAAGCGCGTGGGGGTGAACTTCGACATCGCCGAGAAGATCGGAATCACCTTCCCGAAGGCGATCCTCAAGGAGGCCTGTCTCTTCGTGGGCCTCCGCTCCCGTCTGGCCCGTCCGGCAAAGATCGCCCTGGTCCAGGTGGTGGACAATCCCGTCATGGACAAGGCCTGCCAGGGCGTCATCAAGGCCATCCAAGACGCCGGCCTGAAGCAAGGCCGCGACTTCACCATCGAACGCATGAACGCCCAAGGCGAGCCGGCGCAACTGCCGATGATCATGGCATCGGTCAAATCGAAGGGCGTCGATCTCCTCGTTACCGCCGGCACACCCACGCTCCTGGCCGCTGCAAAGGCCGTCAGCGACATCCCGATCGTGTTCACCGTGGCCAGCGACCCCAAGGCCCTGGGAATTTTCCAGGGCGGCCAACGCCCGCCGAACATCACCGGCGTCTATGACGACCCGCCCGTGGACCGCCTGATCGCCCTGGCTATCGAACGCCAGCCGTTCCTGGCCACCGTCGGCACCATCTGGGACCCGGCTGAGCCGAACTCCGAGATTTCGGTGAAGAAGCTGCGGCGGGTATGCAAGGAGAAGAAGCTGGCGCTCTGCGAGGTGACGGCGAACAGCACCTCGGAGTTGACCGCTGCCGCTGAGTCGCTCTGCGCGCAGGGGGCGAACATCATCGTCGTGTCGGCGGACAATTTGGTGACCACGGGCTTCGCCGCCATCGTGCAAGTGGCGCGGAAACACAACGTCCCCATCTACGCCACCGAGATCGGCCTGGTCGATGCCGGGGCGACGGCGGCCATCGGCGACGATTACGCTGACTGGGGCAAGCAATCCGGCCTTCTCGCGGCAAAGATCCTGGCCGGCGTCAAACCCGCCGACCTGCCCCTGGAGAAGACGGCCGTGCAGCGGACCGTCATCGCCGAGAAGCCCAAGCCCCAGGTCGCTGGGCAGAAGAAGAAATGGAAGATGTTCCTCGTGCGCTACAGCGACTCCCCCCTCGCTGAGGACGCCACGCGCGGCGTGCACGACGGCCTGAAGCAGGCGGGCCTGACTGAGGGGACGGACTTCACGCTGAAGATCGAGAGCGCCCAAGGCGACATCGCCACGCTGAACACCATCTTCGCCGCCATCAAGAGCGAGGGGGCGGACATGGTCATGACCTTCTCGACACCCACCCTCCAGGCGGCGGTGCACAAGTTCGACAAGACGCCGATTGTCTTTTCCGTCGTGGCCAACGCCATCGTGGCCGGGGCGGGCAAGAGCACCACCGACCATCGGCCCAACGTAACCGGCATCACGACGGAGGGGGCCTTCGACCTCATGCCGGCGCTGCTCAAGGAGTGCATGCCAAACGTCAAGCGCGTCGGCACGCTCTTCACCCCTGGCGAGGCGAACAGCGTGTACAACAAGGAGGAGCTGCGGGGGTATCTGAAACAGTCCGGCATCGAGCTGGTGGACGTGCCGGTCAATTCGAGTGCGGAGGTGGTCGAGTCCGCCATGTCACTGTGCAGCAAGAAGATCGACGCGGTGTGCCAGTGCCTGGACAATCTGACCTCGGCATCGTTTCCGAGTATCGCCCGGGCGGCGGGGAAGGCGAAGCTGCCGGTCTTCGGTTTTGTGAGCGAGCAAGCCAAGCAGGGGGCGGTGCTGTGTCTGGCGCGGGATTACTACGATGCCGGCGTCGAGGGCGCGCTCGTGGCGGCGCGGGTGATCCGAGGCGAGGACCCGGCGAAGATACCGATTGAAAATTTGAAAAAGGCCACACTGATCGTGAACCTGAACCAGGCGAGGAAGGTCAACGTGACCATCCCCGAGTCCGTGATCAAGCGAGCCGACAAGGTGATCCAATAGCATGGAAATCAAACGAAAAGAACGAGGGAAGGTCTTAGAGATTCAGATCGAGGGTCGGCTCGACGCCTACTGGGCCGATCACCTGAATGAGGAGCTGTCCGCCGCCGTCCGCGAGGGACACTACCGGATCGTCCTCAACTTTTCCGGCCTGAGCTACATCAGCTCGGCCGGCGTTCGCGTCCTCATGCGCTTCTACAAGCAGCTCCGGTCGCTGGACGGCGCCTTCTCGATCATGCAACCCTCCGAGACGGTCCATGAGGTCCTTAGGATCATGCGGCTCGATGACCTCCTGGCCCCGCCGTCGGAGAAGGCCGAGGCCCCCGAAGCGCCCCAGGGCGAGAGGGCCATCGAGCTCGATACCGGCACGCTGCGCGTCTACCCCGAGCAGCCCGACGCCGAGCTGACATGCCGCGCGATCGGCGACGCGACCGCCTTCCCCGGACGGGCCTTCGAGGAAAAGGACTGCCATCCCCTCTCGCTCCCGAAAAATGCCTTCGCCATCGGCCTGGGGGCGTTGGAGAGTGGCTACGAGGACTGCAAGGGCCGTTTCGGGGAGTTCATCGCCGCGCCCGGAGCGGCGGCATATCTCCCCACCGACCGGGGCAACGTGCCCGACTATATGGTCTCGGCCGAGCAGGGCGTCACCGACCTGCAGGTGCTCTACTGCCTGGCCTGCGAGGGGGGCGTGTCCCACGTGGTGCACTTCGAGTCGAAGCCCGATCTCAGCCTGAGCCTGCTCGACCTCGCGGTCCAGTGTCTGGACATCACCGGCGCGGACGCCGCCGGCTTCGTCATGGCGGCCGAGATCGAGGGCCTGGTCGGCGCGGCGCTGAAGCGCTCGCCGGCCCTGGCGGCAGCGGGGGAACGGGCATTTCACCACCCCGGAATACGCGACTGGATGATGTTCACCACCGAACCTGCCTACGCCCGGGGCGTGGCGCTTGTGGCGGGTGTGGTGTCGCAGAAGGACGATGAAACGCTGGTCCCATTCCTGCGGCCCCTGGGCAGGGAGGGCCAGCCGCAGGGCCACCTCCACGCGGCGGCGTTCTCCTACCGGCCCATGAAAAAGGGCAAGGTGGATTTAGCCGAGACGGTGTATGCCCTCTTCGAGGGGGAGATGCTCCAGGGCATCCTGCACCTGGTCCACGACACGCGCCCCATCGCCGGGACGGGCCAGAGCGAGTTCGTCCGCGGGACGTGCTGGGTGGCCCCGATCCGGACGGTCGAGAGGGAGGAATAGGCGCGGTCGCGTACGATGACGACGAAGGGAGGGACGAGGCATAAACCGCGCGCCACGGAACGGGCAACCGGCCGTCACTCCGGCGCGATCCGAAACACCGGCATCTGGATCGGCTCGTGGGAGCGGCGGGTATAGGCGGCGGGGATTTTCGGAACGCAGACGTTGCGGATGCGGAGGCCCTTCGGCAGTTGCTCGACCTCGACCTTGGCGCCCATCGGCTGTCCCGTCATCTCGTCCACGGCCTCGACGCGTCCGGTGAAGGCAATGTCGAGATCGACGGATTCCAGGTAGGCCCCCTTCGCCTTCCGTGTGAAGGCCGTGACATAGACGACGCCGTTCGGCTTGCGGAACACGATAGGAACGACACCATCCTCCCGTTCCATCTCCCTGAGCGTCTTTACATTACGACCGTCGGCGGTGAGGACCTCGGCATCGAATAGCTCTTTCAGGAATGCGAATGTCTTCCGGTTCTTCAAGCGATTGAGGAAATCCTCCGCCTCGGCCTCTGCCGGGAAGACCCCGCAGGCGACCATGCTCAAGCCCCGGTGCGTCGTGTAATCCATCCGCCAGCGGAAGGGCTTGGCTGCGCTCCAGTTTACTGACCGCTTGCTGTTCGGTGCGAAGTCGTCGAGCGCGCGCGTCTCGCCGTTGATGGTCAGCCGGCAGTTGCGCGCCCGGTAGTCGCGCCGGTATCGGATGCGGAGCGTCCCGTCGTCCCGCGGCGCGACTTCAAAATCCCGCCACAGATGCCACAGCTCCCAGCAGGCGAGCTTCGGCTTGCGGTCGAAGGTCATCACGCCGAAGTTGGTGAAGCCTTTGTCCCAGGCCTTGGTGTTGACCTTGCCATAATCGTAATCGTAAAAACAGTAGTTCGTCCCGCCGATGGTCCCGGCGGCGAGGTAGGTGTTCCAGCGGTTCGGGTAGTTCCACGCGTGGATCTTTTCCAGGATCGGCGTGTTCGGCCCGCGCAGGTGGGCCTGTGGCATGTAGACATTCGCGCCGAACTCGGTGTGGATATAGGGTCGCTTGTCGCAGCCCTGGAACTTCATAAACTCCTCGATAGGCGGCCAGTTGCGGTCCTTGTCGAGATAGGTGTTGTGCAGGTAGACGGGCAGGAAGTCCGGCGTGCGGTAGCCGAAGCAGCAGTTCGAGTAGCCGTCGGGGATCATGGGGTCGAGCGGTTTCAGGATGTTGTGGCATCGGGCGAGAAGATAGTCGAGGCGGTCGAAGGCACACCGTCCTATCCTGCCGGACCAGAGGTCGAGGCCCATGACCTGCTCGTTGGCGAGCTGGACGATCAGCAGGCGCGGGTTCTTCACCGTCTCCCGGCAGCGTTCCTCGTAACCCTTGAGGTACTGCTTCAGTCTCTTTTGGAACTCGGCATCGTTCTCCGCCTTTTCGCAAAAGCGTCCCGGCCCGAGGCCGACCATGACGATGCCCATGAAGCCGTACTTATCCAAATACTCAAGACGTTTGCTCCGGATGCGGATGGTGTTGGCGCACAGCGACTTGAGATACTCCGCGTCCGCATCGTTCAGGTCGCGCGGCAGCGTGCCTTTGACCAGGAACGGGTCGCCGTTGACGTAGAGCTTCGTGCCGTGCACCTCGACGAGTGTCGTCGGGACCTGGAGCGTCGTTTCGCCATCGGGCCACACAACCCGGATCTTCACCGTGCCGATGCGCGGGCGGAGGGACAACCACCGGGATGTCTTTCCGTTTTGCGAAACTATCTGAACGTAGAGCGTGCCGTCGTTCCGCGACACGCGCCGTGCGCGCAGCGCACTGTCGGGCGGCTCATCCAAACGGATCGTCATCGCCTCCAAGTAGCCATTGGGGAGAGGCACAACATGGTGCGGCTCAGGTAGTTGAAACATTCTCGGCAGCGGGATAGATCGCGGCAGCTTGGGACCACGATCTGGATTTCCACGACCGAGGATGAGGAACTGGTTGTTCCCTTTGACCGGAACCTGCGCATCGCGGTCGGCCGGAAAGTCGGACCATCGCAGGTCCCGGTCGGCCACTTTCGTGCGGAGGTGGAAGACGGTACCCGCCGTGATGTCGGCCTTCACATGAATCCCATCCAGGGCGCCGCCGGTGCCGGATACCCAGGACGCCTTGCGCTCGTCGGCGCCGTGAAACCTGTCGCCGTATTGCTCCTCGAAGCTGAAGGGATCGACCTGCAGCAGACGGCCCTTCTCCACTTCGAGTGATCCGTCCCACCGTCCGCCGATCCCCCAGAGGATGAAGCACTCGACCTCCTCCGCTTGCACCGTGCTCCAGGTGATCAGTTGCGCCAGGAAGACGATCACGAAACAGGGAACGCGTTCTGACATCCGTGCTACCTCCGATGGCCTTCACTTCTCAAGTGCTTTTGCAGGAAGCTCATCGATCGATCCAGGGCCTGGGCGACAACGGGGTCGTCCGACTTTCCGTCGAAGCCGTGGCCCCCATCGTGATCAGCTCGTGCTCCACGCCGGCCCGCGCAAGCTCTTCGGCCATCATCACCGACTGCTCGTACGGGACGTCGGTGTCCTTGTCACCGTGGAGGAGGAGCGTGGGGGGATAGTCCTTCGTCACGTTGCGGATCGGGCAGAAGGGATCGAAGGCGTCCGGCTCGCTGTCCGGATCGTGGCCCGATACCTCCTTCGGCCAGAGCCCATGCTGGCGGCAGTAGAGATAGAAACGGCCGCGATTGCCCTCGCCGCTGTCGCACGAGACGACCGGCCCGCCCATCACAGAGTAGGCCTCCTCCTTCGGCACGGCGGGCTGCCGGCAGTAGAAGGGGTCCGGTCGGCTGTACCACGGCCCGGCGATATCGCCATAGCCGTAGAACGAGACCAGCGCCCTGGGCCGCGGCTCCACACAGAAGCCGGACATGAGCGTGAGGTAGCCTCCGGCCGAATGGCCCACGACGCCAATTCGTTCGGGATCGATGGGGAACAGCCCCGGGGCTTTGTCATAAACCCATCGGACCGCGTCTGTTAGGTCTTCGATGATCTCCTTGATCTTCGTCTCAGGCGCGAGTCGATAGTCGATGGAGACGACGGCATATCCCGCGTCGATGTAGCGATTGACGCGCACGGGACCAATGCCGTTGCGGTGCCCGGTGATCAGCGCACCGCCGTGAATCCACACGATCACGGGTCGCGGCGCATCGGCTTCGGGCGCATAGATGTCGGCCCGGATCTCGCAGTCGCCGACGACTTTGAACGTGTGCGTCTCCTTCGGGACCTCACCCACGGACCGCCTCCAGAAGCATGACACAGTTGGGAAGGATCTCGACCGTGATGCCTTTGGCGAGCTCCGATGCCGCGCCGGAGAAGATACTTTTTCCCGTTGCGACGTCTTTGAGCCGGACTGTCGCATCTGCATCCAGCCTGAGTATGCTCGGGTGGCATCGAAGCTTCGCAGTTGCCTTCTCCTTGCCCTGGTTCAGGAGCGCGATCATGCCGGCCGATGGATACGCATATGCGAATACGTCATCCGCGCCGGTGATGTCGAGCCTGCCGAAGCGCTCCTCCGCCTTGGCCGCCCAGAAGATGCTCCGGCGCAGGAGACGATAGAAGTCGTAACCCCGCGAGTACGACGCGAGATAGACAGTCCGACCGCTGCCGATCCTGCGAACGACCATGCCCGGGGAAACAGCACCCTTCGTGTCGGTAGCGGCAAAGAGGGTCTTGGCATCCTTCGCCGTGGACGCTACCTGTGTCGGCGCCGACATCTGCAGCAGGTGAGGGGGCAAATCTTTGGATATCCAGTGTTGCACGCCGTCTTTTGTCTTGCTCAGTCGGGCCGTCGACTTCTCTTCCTCCGGGGCCTGCAGGGCCGTGTCGGCGAGCATGGACTGATCGAAGAGGTCCGGTTTGAACTCGGCCACCCCCTCGGCAACGACGCCGAGCAGGTCGGACAGCGCCCAGTGTGGCTGCGGGTCATCGCAATATGACGGCGACTCCATACCAATGAATCCGCCGCCCCCGCGAACGAACTTCGTGATCGCGGTTTTGAGCTCGGACGACTTCCAGAAATGCCCGCCGCTCCAGGAGCTGTTCGGCTGACCGTAGCTGAGCAGAACGTGGGCATCCTCCGGCACACCGTTTTTCGCAATCTCGTCAAGGCTGATGAACTTCACGTTGATCGGCAGATCGGTGAGCGGGATGAGCCGCGGCGCACCCCATGGCCGCCAGGAATAGACCTTGCCCCAACTGTTGATGACGTAGAGGTTTATGTTGTGCGTGAACGCCTTGTGCCCGCTCAGGCGACGGCCGAGAAGCATGAACTCGTCGCTGATCTCGGCAATGGTTTCGACATCATCCTCCCGGATTGCCCTGTCCGCGACCTTGGCGACGTTTGGGAACGGCATCCAGTAGATCGCGCTGGGGAAGTTCATGAGCAGCCCGCGCTTTGCACGACGCCAGCACGTGTCCAGGTTGTCGCCGCACCGCGCCGTCGGGACGAGGTGATCGAAGAGCCACTGCACGCGCAGACGGCGATAGACGTTCTTGCCCGGGAAGTCGATCAGCGCTCGGGCGGTGACCGGGTCGCTCGACGGCTTGTCGATCTGCTCGACCTTCCCCGCGTCGAGGCTGCCGAGGTATGGCTCAATGCCGACGTGGCAGTCGCCCCAATAGAGCCACGATTTCATGCCGTGCTTGCGGACGAGGTCCGTCGGCTTGACCATCCATTTCGCCACGCGGCCGCGGACCCACTTCATCCAGGCGAGGTAGCGCTGATCGGGGACGACCTCGATGGTCTTCGGCGGCATGACGAGCCACTCGGGGTCGAACTCGATTCCCGTTTCTCGGGTAAAGAGCCTTTGGTTCTCCGGCCGGGCCGCGAGGGTGTACGACTCCCAGTCCCATGCCTTCTGCGGCGTCGGCCCGGGGTAGGCGAAGCCGAGGTCGTCGAACCAATAGACCTGGAGACGTCCCGCCGCGGGCTTGAGGATCGATTCCAGGTTTTCCAGGGCACGCTTCTCGAAGGGAGGATACAACGGGTCGCCCGCGCCGAGATTCGTAAACATGAAATAGACGAGATAGGAGTGGCCGAGCACGGCGTTGGTGATGGTCACCTCATGCGTCTTCTCGTCGTACGACCATTCGGGCTTGGCATCCCGATCGTCAACATCGACCACCTTCCAGTGGTCCTTCGGTTCGTGGAAGTCGTCGATGTGCGTGTGGCCGCCCCACGCTGGGGGCACAATTTTGATATCGAGCGTCGCCTTCTCTGCCTTCGCCGGGTCCATCCGCCAGAAGCCATACTGCCTCTGCTCGGGGTGGTCCTTCAGCCACTTGGCATCGTGGATGGGGAT
>JAADGH010000008.1:1221-7360 GCA_013152475.1 Planctomycetota bacterium | reverse complement strand
AGGTCCTGAAGGACTGCGGGATGCCGTACGAGAAGTGCTACATCCACGGCCTGTCCCACGCCGACTACTACCCCGGCGGGTCGAGCATGGCCATGAAGCTGATCTTCTCGACCGGCGGCGGCAAGATCCTCGGCGCGCAGATCGTTGGCGGCGACGGCGTGGACAAGCGCATCGACGTCCTGGCTGTCGCCATGCGGGCAGGGATGACGGTCTACGACCTGGAGCACCTCGAGCTGGCCTACGCGCCTCAATACGGCTCGGCCAAGGACCCTGTCAATATGCTGGGGTTCGTTGCATCCAATATCCTGCGCGGCGACATGAAGGTCGCGCACTGGCATGAGGTGGACGAGCTGAAGAAGCAGGGGTCTTCCTGGACGTGCGGACGAAGGGCGAGTTCGACCGGGGCCACATCCCCGATGCGATGCTCATCCCCGTGGACGAGCTGCGCAGCCGGATAGATGAAGTACCGAAGGGCAAGCCACTCGTGGTCTACTGCGCCAGCGGCCTCCGGGCCTACAATGCTTGCCGCGCGCTGATGCTCTCCGGTTTCGAAGATGTCCGGAACCTGACCGGCGGCTGGTGCACCTACAGGCCGACCCTCGAAAAGTAAGACCCCGCGCCCGAGGATGCCGTCACCAGGCTGAGTCGCGTCTCCGACGTTCCGCAGGACACTCTATCGCATCATCCAATTCACGCACAACCCCATTGGTTTCTCCCCCAGCCCCCCCTTTGCCCTTCCCCTCCCTCACGAGCAACCGCTCGTTGCTGGGGGCTGGGGAAGGGAACGAACATTATACATACGACATGGGCTAATTTCGTCCCTATAGCGAAAAACTCAAGCTCGTTTCTATTTCGGCGAGACACCAAGGACGACAACGAGAGGGCAAATAGAGGCAGGTCACCGTGGTACGCCCGGCAGGACTCGAACCTGCGGCCTGCGGTTTAGGAAACCGCCGCTCTATCCACCTGAGCTACGGGCGTAGGAGCCTGAAAACTGCCTTAAACTAACGAACTCGGGCGCGAGAGTCAAGTACAAAAGCAAAACGAAATAGGTGAGAAATAGGTGACAGTATATTCTATTAACCCAACATTTCTGAGGGTTTAGACTTGCCGAAACTGCAGGCGTACGGGCTATTCCTCAAGGAGACCTCATGGCAAATGGATATGGACAACTACGGTTATGGATGTCCCCGGATATCCAGGAGTCTCTTTCGCGATAGCGGAAAATGCGACGACGCGATCTCCTTCCTCCGACCGGCGTCGTTTGGTGAGATTGCTTCGTCATCGCACGAAGCGCGTGACTGCTTGCAATGACAGGGCGTGGGTTCCGCAAGCGGGGTTTTGTAGGCCAAATGACCGACAGTGGTTACGCTTGATCCCGTCCGCATTCTGGGGAAAGTCCTACGGAAAGGCCCATCTGTCCTGAATTCCCCTCCTCCAACGTCGCCCAAATCAGCGTGAGCGCCGCCGTTTCGCAGGGAAACCGGCCTGCCACATCGGTCCGACAACGCCCTTTGCCCTCGATGAAGTCGCCATTTGACTTGACTCGGGTGGACAGGTCTGATAGCAATTCGGGATATTCGTGCCTTGGCAAAGGGCTGAAGGCTGCAAATGCAATCAGATGAGAAGTATCGATGAGACGACCCGAAGACGCCGTTTGCGAACAGAGGATCATACACAAGAGACCTCCTTGGGCATGGCATGACGGGCTGTCCCTGGGCAACGGCGGGATCGCCGCACCGTCTGGGTGAAAATCGTCGCCGGCGCCGATTGCACCTTGCGCCTCCGCAATCCGTTCGGAAGAGAAAACGTTCAGGTGGCTGGCAGTGAAACGCGCCGGGAAAGCGACGACTTCCTCGCCGATATCGAGAAGGGCCAAGAAGTCATCTTCTCCCTCAAAGGCGTATCGGTGGATTTCCAGGACGCGGTGGAGGCTGTGCGTGCAAGCGACGTGTCCCGGTTGGGGCTGCGGTAGTCTATGGGAACATCTGTGCGTAACCATTTGGCCAAGTGCCGGGCCATTGCCACAGGTTGTGTGCCGCGCTCAAGCTCCGGCTTGAGCGTGCAGGCGGCGGGGCGTCTGGCGTATCGCGAGACACGCTCAAACGATGCCGCTGGTGGCGCAGGAGGATCCGGCCTCCTCCTGCAATACATGCTGGGCGATGCCTTCCTGACCTGCGCGTTCACCGATACCATTGTGCTGCCAGAGAGGCAGTGGATCGACTACTGGACGGGCAAGGCGCACGACGGACCGATGAAGATGAAGTGCACGTTCCCGGAGGACCGGGGCGGGCCGCTCTTCGTTCGCGCGGGGGCCATCATCCCCACCGACCGAGAGGGGGCCCTGCATCGTCTTGTTTCGTTTTGACGCGATATTTGGCTTGAAACCCGCCCCGCGTTCTGTCATAAAATCTTCTTAGCGCTACCATACACGTTTGAGGAGAGTTATCATGCCAAAGGACGAGGAAGTACGTTCAAGGCCCGGTCTCATCATCTTCGGAATCATCATCGTCGTGGGAGGCGCGGTAATGATCTTCTGGCTTCACAGCGGCCCGAAGGTATTGCCCAGCGCGGAGATGATCCAGAAGTTGAAGACCGGCAACCCCAGAGAGCAGGTCACCGCCGCCGAGGGGCTTGGCAAACTTCGCGACCCCGCCGCCGTGGACCCGCTGATCGCCGCCCTGACCAACAAGGAGTGGACCGTCCGGCGCACGTCGGCCCAGGCCCTGGGCCAGATCGGCGACGGCCTCGCCGTGCCGGCGCTCATTCAGTGCCTGAAGGATGACAACATCTGGGTCGTTATCAGCGCCGCGCAGGCCCTCGCCAAGATCGGCGACGCCTCCGCCATCAAGCCGATGGAGAAGCGCCTCAAGGCCGAGAAGAAGAAGCAAAAGGGCAAGCAAAGCGCCGACCTCATCACCCTCACCGAAGAGGCCATTCAGAAGCTCAAGGGCAAATAACCCAGCCTGACCCTCAACGGATTGGGCATCTGCCGGCCGCGCCACAAGGCATCGGATGGGGCCGCTTCACGCCTTTCGCCGCGCCGCCTCCCATGGCGTGCCGATCAGCGAGGGCGTCGAGATTCGGCGTGCAGATCACAGGATTCCCCCACAGCCGAGCGCATCGTATCGCTGCTGGTCGGTGAAGAGAACGAGCACGTTGGGCATGTCCCTTTTGGCTTTCCGCCTCACTTCGGCAGCCTCCACCGCGTGGCCATCAGGCCGGTCTTCTCGCCGGGTTTGTCGATCTGGTAGTAGACGGTGAGCATCTCGCCGTCGCCGAGCTCCACGGTCGAGGGGTAGCCCAAGTCGCCGTTGGGGGCGTCGTCGCGGAGGAGGATTTCCCGGTCGATGTTCCACGTCTCCCCGCCGTCGTCGCTGAGGCAGGCGCGCTGGCCGTACGGTTTTCTCCGATAGCCGTAGGTCGTCAACAGCCGGCCGTCGCGCAGGCGGATGAGATAGGGCGGGAACCCCCAGATCGGCAGCCGGTGGGCCTCGGTCCACGTCCTGCCGCCGTCATCGCTTTCGGACTGGAACAGGTAGCCCGAATAGTCGCCCTTGTTGTGTCGGAAGTGCGCCACGAGGCGGCCTTGGGTCGTCTGCGCGAGGTGCGGCTCGCCCCAGTAGGCGTTGCCGTAGTTCGGGAAGGGCACCTTGCCGATGACCTTCCACGTGGCGCCGTCGTCGGTGGATTCCTCGGCGACGATGGTGTGGTCGCCGTTGACCGCGGCATTGCCGAGGAAGATGAGATGTCCGTTATCCAGTTGAATAGGGCCGTGTGGTGCGGTGCCTTCGATCTTCTGCTTCGGCAGCCAGGTCTTGCCGCCGTCGGTGGAGCGGCGGACCCAATGGCCAAGCTCCTTCTTCCGGTCCTCATCGGTGATCTTCGCAATGTAGGGCTTCCAGGCATCGACCATGGCATCGCCGTACATCTTCCGGCAGTCGTACTTCTCGAAGGCCAGCGATGTGAACCAACTGATAACGATGGCCCCCGACCGGCAGACCAGAATGCCCGCGTCGCGGTCGTCGATGATGCAGTCGTTGATCGTTTCCGGCTCGGTCCATGTCTTGCCGTTGTCGCGGCTACGGACGATCTGCGTCTTGCCGTAGGGGCAGACGTGTTGGTCCCGGTCGCCGGAGAAGACGACTAAAAGCTCGCCATCGGTCTTGCGGCCCACCGTCGGCCAGCCAATGTAGCGCCCGGGCTCCTTGCAGATGACTTGGTGCTCCGCACCGACCTCCGCGGGACGGATCGGCTGATCCAGCTTTTCTTTTGCGTTCACGAAATCGCTCTCCTTCACTTTGATTCGCACTTTGCCCTGCATCGTCGTGATCCAGAGTTCCCCTGGACGGCGCTCGAAGACGTAGGGATAGGACTGCCGCTTGCCGGGGTCGCGGGCGATGACGATGGGTTTCGACCAGGTCTTGCCGTCATCTTCGGAAAAGGCCATGGACAGCTCCTCGCGGCTGTTCTTGTCGTACGGCATTCCCTCCGGCGACCGGTTCCAGAGCAGCGCCAGCCGGCCGCTGGCCAGACGCCCCAGCGTGCCGCAGCAGGTGCTGGAGCGGATTCGCGATTGCGAAACACCCGTCCACGTCAGGCCCCCGTCCTTGGAGAAGGCCTCCCAGAACCATCCTCTTGTCGTGCGGATGATCATGTAGACCCGACCGTCCTTCATCTCCGCGACGGTCGCCTCCATCGTCCCGCCGTGGCTGCCGGCGCCGCCGAGGTCGATGATGTTGCTCTTCTTCCATGTCTTGCCGTCGTCATCGGAAACGTAGGTCATGACGACATGCCGGCCGGGGTCGAAGACCATGTCCTGCCCCGCGAGGACGAGGCGGCCGGATTTCAGTTGGATCAGGCTCCGGATCGCGCCGCACCAGCCATCCTGTATCTTCTGTGGTCCCTCCCATGTCTTGCCGTCATCGAGACTGCGGGTGACGTATGTGGGCAGGTAGAACTTCGACAGGGCCTCCTTGTCGTTCACCTTCCACTCGCCCCGCGTCAGCTCGCGTTCGTTGAGGAAGACGAGGACGACCACGCCGTCTTTCGTTCGGATCAGAGCGCGCTCCGGCCGGGTGTAGAACTTTTTTGTATCCGCAAACAGGGGATGCGCCTCCCACGTCTTGCCCTCGTCGCTGCTGATGAGGGCGCGGGTGCCGTCAACGGCGAGGACGTGGCCGTCGGGAAGGTTGACATACGGTCCCATGTGCGGGCTGGCCATCTTTTCCGCCTTCGGGTGGATCCAGCTCTGGTCCTCCTCCGCACCCGTAGCGGCCATGCCCAGGATGCCCAGACCCAGCAGGGTGGTGATCGTCACGCTCGTACTCATGTCCATCTCTCCCTGTCCTTATTTCACGTTCTCTTCCCACTTCACATCATACCAATCCCCCTTGGGATAGGCCATGCGCAGCAGCCGGCCGTCGCCGCGATAGGCCGGGGGCAGCTCGCCCATGGCCATCCGTGCGGCCTCGATGTAGCGCAGCAGAAGGACGACGCGCGGCGAGCTCGCGCCGAAGCCGGCGCCGATAGACCCCATGAACTTCGCGACGACCGGCACGACCCATACGCCCGCTTCGTTCTGCGTCTCCATCGCCTGTTCGGCCTGCGAACGGTAACTCTTTAGCCGATCCGTGGCGAGTTTGGTTGTTATCGCCGGTATCAGATTCTTCGGCGGAGCGGCATTGGCCAAGATTCGCCTCATTGATGGGACGGTGGACATGGGCCTGAGCTGCCACGTGCCGATGGGCTGCTGCCTCACCCATGCGGCTTCCTTCTCGTCGTCCATGTGGTAGTTCTTTCGCTGCCAGCAGGCGATGGGCCGGTTGTCCTTCGGGTCGTGGTAGCACCACATCTCTCCGTTCGGGAATGCCTTCTCCATCCAGGCGATGCAGTCGCGAATGGGCTGGAGGTAGCGCTCGTCCTTCGACAGGCGGTAGACCTCCACCAGCGCCCGGGCGGCCAGGAGTGTCGCCGATCGCGAGCAGGCCGGCGGCTCGAAGTGCCGGGCCTCGGCGGGGTGGTTGTCCTTGTCGTATTGCTCGGCCCAGCCGCGTGTTGCGCCCTTGAGCTGTGCGGCGATGAGCCAGTCGCCGGCGCGCTTCACCGCCTCGATGTACTTGTGTTCGCCGGTGATGTG
>JAADGH010000008.1:0-1094 GCA_013152475.1 Planctomycetota bacterium | reverse complement strand
GGGTTTTGCGCCTTCAGGTAGAACTCGCCCGCGCGCTTCAGCGCAGCCATGGTTCGCTCGTCGCCCGTGAGGCGATACAGATACGACAGGAAGAAGATCGGGTGGCTCTGCACACTGTCTTGCAGCTTGACGTGCCGTTCGCTTGCGGCCGGCTTGATGCCGGAGACGGTCATGCGATAGCCATGCACCCAGAAGCCCCTTGGGTCCTGCGCGGCAAGGAGCAGGTCCGCCGTCTTCAGCGCCACCTCGAAGAAACGATAGTCGCCCAACACCTCGTAGGCATACAGGAACCGCGCGGCAATGTAAGGTGACGCATGGCTCTTGTCGTTGCCGACGGCCTCGGGGAAATCGACGAACTGGCGGTCCTGAGCCGATGAACCGATCAGTGTGGGCCAGGTGTAGAGCGTCTGCCATCCCCCCCATCGCTGCAGGTCCGCGACGAAGTTCAGGCACTTCCGTGCGTTCTTCTCCGTTTTCACGAGCAGTTCCTGGTCTTCTTTCGGCAGGGGATTCTTTTCCGCCTGGAGCACGGAAAGGGGCAGGTCGTAGATGACCAGATCATCGATCTCCAGCCCCGGCAGGTTTATCCCTACCGCCCGTCCGCTGAAGCCGCCACCCACGTAGAAGACGAGCACGGGGCTGTGCCGGTCGGGGAACTTCATCTTGCCGGTTACGCATCGGCCGTCCAGGGCAATCGATCCCACCCCTGCATCGCGATCCCATGACGCGACGACTGAATGCCATTCATCCGTAGTCACGTCCTTGATCGGCAGATCGAGCTTGGCGATGGGTGGCTCGGTTCGTCGATCCCGATTGAAGACCAGCGAGAGCGTCGTTTTGTCCCGCAGGATGCCGATGCGGTCGGCGCCGCGCGCGTCGAATAGCCAGCGCGGCGTCTCGTCCTGCCACACGCTGCCCTTCACGAACATGCGGAGCGTCCCGCGATGGGGGTTGAAGTTGCTCCCGCCGCGGTAATGCACATGCCCGCCCTTCTCGGCAATGCGCATGGCCTTGCCGTATTTTCCGGGCACGTCGGCCGTCGTCCCGAAGCCCCCCGCCAGGGGCATTCCCCGGGCGAAGTCGGCGTCGTTCGA
>JAADGH010000089.1 GCA_013152475.1 Planctomycetota bacterium | reverse complement strand
GGCATGGACCCACGATATGTTCGACGAGCGCCTCATGGCCCCCGAGCACGACATCGACACCGCCCAAGCCGCGTTCCTCATCTTCTGGTAGATTTGATCTGGCAATGAGTTAGTGAGGATGGAATACCCCGTAGAGCGGGCAGGAAAGGAGACGAATCCATGCAAAAGACGCAAGTGCTCGCTTTTTTGTTTCTCTTGTTTGTGTTATCCTGTGCGCAGCTTGAAAAACAGAAATACAATGGCGTCTATGGCAGCGGTCGGGGGCAACTTGTTCTGGCGACGGGGAGCCCGGGTGAACTGGGTCTCTTGAAGGCAATTGCCGAAACTTTCGCACAACAGGAGGACGTGACCGTCTGTTGGATAAAGGCGGGTTCAGGCAGATCCCTACAACTGCTCCGCGAGAAAAAGGTGGATGCCATTATGGTTCACGCCCCAGAAGCGGAAAAGGAGGCGGTCGCGGAAGGCTGGGCAGCAAGGCGTACGCTCATCGGATCGAACGAGTTCTATCTCGTGGGGCCAAAGAATGACCCGGCGGGCGTGAGCGGGGCCAAGACCATTGTCGAAGCGTATAAGAAGATCGCGGCCAAGCGCGCGAAATTCCTTTCCCGCGCTGACAACTCCGGCACCCACAAGAAGGAAATGGCGATTTGGAAGAAGGCGGGGATCGATCCACAAGGCGACTGGTATATCCGGACCGGCGACTTCATGATGGCAACGCTAAGGCGGGCAAACGCCGAAAAGGGCTACTTCATGACGGACAGCAGCACGTGGGTTGTGGGAAAGGACAAAATGCCCAATCTCAAACTCCTCTTTAGAGGAGACCGGTTCATCGTGAACGTCTATCACGCGCTCTGCCAGCCTCCCGGCGCGGCGCCCGGCGTTTCCATTGCAGCAAGATTCGTGGAGTTTCTCGCGTCGGAAAAGGCGCAACATATCCTCCGCAATTTTGGAAAGGACAAATACGGCGAGGCATTGTACAACGACGCGAAATATGCCAGGCAATATGAATAGACTCCAGCGCGCTCACCTTCGCAAAAAATTAACGCGGTCAGGCCGAACGGAATGAAGACGATGAGGAGAAATATAAACATGAAAAGAATGATGAGCAGATTTTCCCCGCTGTTTCTTGTGTTTGCAACGCTGGCCGGATGCGGCAAGGGCGCGCCGGAACAATCCGCCGGCCCGAAGGGAGAGCTGACCGTTCTCGTCGGTGCGGGAATCCGCCCGGCGATGGAGCCGACCAAGGCGGAGTTTGAAAAGACGCACCACTGCACGGTGCGGGTCGACTATGCCGGATCGGGCACGCTTCTCGGCCAGCTCCAGGCGGGGGTGGAGGCGGACCTCTACCTGCCGGGCGACATCTTCTATATCCACAAGGCCGAGAAGCAGGATATGGTCGAGGGCTACGAGACCGTCGCGTGGTTCGTCCCGGTCATCGGCGTGCAGAAGGGCAACCCGAAGGGGATCAAGGGCCTGGCGGACCTGGCGCGAAAGGACGTCAGCGTCGGCCTCGGCCGGGCGGAGGCGTGCGCCATCGGGAACACATCGAAGGAGATGCTGGCGGCCAGAGGGCTGGGCGACAAAGTGAAGTCCGACTTCGAGGCGATGACCGTGAACCGCTTGGCCAACCAAGTGAAGCTCAAGGCCCTCGACGCGGCCATCATCTGGGATGCGGTGGCCGCGCAGTATCCCCAGGACATCGACGTGGTGCCCATCAAGGACGCCTACTTCGACGCCGTCGCCCTGGCGATCGCCGTGCTGAAGCGCTCGAAGAACAAGGACCTGGCCTGGGAGTTCGCCAAGTTCGCAGCCGGTGACATCGGCGCGAAGTGCTTCCGCAAGGAGCACTACGAAGTCCCCGGCAAGAAGCTCCGCGTCGGGTGCGGCGCGTCGTTTCGCCCGCCGGTGGAGGACCTGGCGAAGCTCTTTGAAAAACAGACCGGCTGCGAGGTGCTGCGCGACTACGGCGGGTCGGGGGAGGTGCTCCTGCAGATCGAGGAATCGAAAGAGGGGGATGTCTATATCTGCCACGACCCCTTCGAGTATCAGTGTGAAGACAAGAAAATCTCCGCGCGCTGGCACACGATCGCCTACGTGCACCCGGTGCTGGCCGTGCAAAAGGGCAACCCCAAGAAGGTGAAGGGGCTGAAGGACCTGCTGCGGAAGGACCTCAAGATCGGCCTGTCCCACCGGAAGTACAGCACCCGCGGGAGGATTCTCTGGACCATTTTCCGGCAGAATGGCATGGCCAAGGAGATGGAGAAACGGAAGTTCTTCGAGGAGCGCACATCCACGCTGGTGAATCAGTTGAAGCTGGGGGCCGTCGATGTCGCCACGCTTTGGGATGCCCCGGCGAAGGAGATGTCCGAGATCGACGTGATCCCCATCGAGAAGAAGTACGAGGTCGATGCCGTTACCTCGCCTACAAGCGGCAGGACGTACAATCTGAAGCATGTCAAGGTGGCGGTCGTGCGACTGACGTTTGCCAAAGAGCCGCTTCTTGCCGCGCAGTTCGCGAAGCTCTGCCTGTCCGACGCCGGGCGGAAGATACTGAAGAAACACTGTTTCATGTTGCCGGAGAAGAAGTAGTTAAATGTAGAAGAGGCTTCCAGCCTCTTCCGAAGCGGCAAGATGCCGCTTCTATCTTGCGGTCACCCTCCCGGAGGTCCCGAACCTCCGGGAGGGTTGCTGACGACAACGTGTGCCACGCTCAAACTGCTTGAGCGTGGCTTTGGGCGACAGAGGAGAAGGAAACCGGAGAGAACATGCCGACGCGAAGTACCCGTCGCGGTCCCGTGGCCGCCCTCGATATCGCCTTTGCGGCCATGTTGGGAATCTACATCTTCTTCATCGCCGGCATCATCGTGGCGAACCTGCTCCTCGTCGTGGGCACGCCCCTCGGCCGCGTCCAGTTCATAGAGTCCATCCGGGACAGGCAAGTGCTCCAGGCCGTCTGGCTGAGCGTGTGGACGTCTACGGTCGCCGCGATCGTCTCGCTGGTCGTCTCCGTGCCGGTGGGGTATGTCCTCAGCCGGTGGCGCTTCCGGGGGGTGCAGGTGCTCGACGCGCTGGTGGATATTCCCATCGTGCTGCCGCCGCTGCTCTTCGGCATCAGCCTGCTGGTCCTGTTCCAGCGGACCTTCGTCGGGCCGGTAATCCGGGCCATCGGGATGAAGTTCGTCCATGAACCGGCGGGCATCGTCCTGGTCCAGGTCCTCATCGCCACGGCCTACGGCGCGCGGATGATGAAGGGAACATTCGATGGTCTTGACCCGCGGCTGGCGGCCGTGGCCCAGACGCTCGGGTGTACCCGCGCGCGGGCCTTCTTCACCGTTACGCTGCCGACGGTGCGCAACAGCATCGTGGCCGCGCTGGTGATGATCTGGGCGCGGGCGCTGGCGCTGTACGGACCGATCATCGCGTTTGTCGGATCGACGGCGGGATACACCGAGGTGATGCCGACGCGGATGTATCTCGAGATGAGTGTCGGGCGGCTCGAGGCCGCGCTGGCCATCTCGCTCATGATGATCGCCATGGCGGCGGTGGTGCTTCTGATCGTGAAGCTGGCCGGCGGGGCGGGGGGGCGCGAGGTGGAGCGGATGACAAGAGTATAGATCATGCTGCAGATTGAGGACCTCGAAACCATCGCCGGCAGCTTTCGCCTCCGAGGCATAAGCCTGGAAGCGCCGAGCGGCTCGTACGGTGTATTGCTGGGGTCGCCGGGGTCGGGTAAGTCCGTCCTTGTCGAGACGATCTGTGGCCTCCGCACATCCACGGCGGGGCGGATCCTAATTGATGGCGAGGATGTGACCCACCAAGAGCCGAAGGACCGGCTCGTCGGCTATGTACCCCAGGACTATGTCCTGTTCCCCACCAAATGCGTCGCCGACAACATCGCCTTCGGCCTGCGTTCGCGGGGCGTCGGCCGGGCGGAGGCCCTGAAGGAGATCGAGTGGGTCGTGGAGCTGCTGCACATCGGGCACCTCCTCGACCGCTGGCCGGCCACCCTCTCCGGCGGCGAGCAGCAGCGGGTGGCCCTGGCCCGGGCGCTGGCTATCAAGCCGCGCCTGCTCCTCCTCGATGAACCGGTCAGCGCCCTGGACGAGGGCCTGCGCGAGCGCGTCTGCCGCGACCTGCGTCGGTTCCAGCGCGAGCTGGGAATCACCACCATCCACATCAGCCACAACCTGGAGGAGGCCCTGGCCGTGTCCGACTGGGCCGCTATCCTGAACCACGGCGAGCTGCTCCAGCACGGCCCCATGGGCGAGCTGCTCCGCCGGCCCAAGACGGAGACCGTGGCCCGATTTATGCGGGCGGAGAATGTCTTCACCGGCACGGCCGAGCCCCTGCCGAACGGCGAGTCGGTACTGCGCTTCCTGGGACACGAGATCCGTGTGGCGGAGAAGCGCGAGGGCGAGGTGAAGTTCATGATCCGCCCCGAGCTCCTGCGGGTGAGCGCCTCCGGCGGCCAGGAGCCGAACGCGATTGAAGGCGGCCTGATTGACGTGGCCGACCGGGGAATCTACGACCGGCTGGAGCTCGATGTCGGCGCCCCGATTGTTGTCTTCATACCGCCCAACGGCATTGCACGGGAACTGATCGCCGGCCAGAAATACAGTGTCATCTTTCCCCCCGACGCTGTTCACATCCTCGAATAGTTGGTTCCTATTGCGCCTACAGACCTGCCTGCGAGGGTTCTCCGCAACAGGAACTACTTGTCGAGCGTCACCGCGACCAGGACGACCGTCCCACTCGCCTGCGGTGAGGCCACCAGGTCGAGCGATTCGATCTGCGCCTCGGGCTTCGGGTTCTTCCATTCCATCACATGCCATGCCGAGCCGACGGCCGTGATGAGGCCCGTGGCCAGCCCGGCCTTTCCGTCAACACGGTCCTTGAGCCGGGCAATGGTCTTCCCGATGACGAGCGGCATCTCGACTGAATCGCCCCCCGCGTAGCGGACGATTACCTTCCCCAGCGTCTCACCGTCGGCGCCCTCGCCGCAGGTGAGGAGGAAGAAGAGCCGCGAGGCGTTCGAGGCGACCTTGATCCCTCGGACCTCCGCCGGATGCCCCGGCGTGGCGGCGCTGCGGAGTGCGACATAGCCCTTCATCTCGTTATGATCCCAGCGGATGATGCGGAACGGGATGCCCGCGAAGGTGCGAACGAGCGGCTCGGTGGACGGGAAGCCCACCCATCGCTCTTTCGCATTTGCGACGACATCGTCCCTCGTCGCATTGGCGACGCCGCGCAGGTCCACATACCCCGCGCGCGACGGGTCCATGGTAAAGGGCGCGGCCGTTTTTTTCCGCCCCTGCTTCCACAGAGCAAGCTCTGTCTTGAACGTGGTCGCTACGTCCGCCGCCGTGACCGACGTCAGCTTCGTCTTCGACCACGGCTCCCGCGTCAGAAGCAGCAGGCCCCGATTCTCGCCGGTGATGCAGTAGGGGATGCCCTCCCCTGCGATGTCCTTCGATGTCCACTTGGCATTCCCTTTGCCGTTGAGGAATATGTGTCCCTCCAGTGGGTCGCTCACATGCCAGTCCCCGGAGAGATCGTGGAGGCGGATGCGGATGTGCTTCGGGAACTCGTCCATGTTCATCAGGAGCAGGGCATGGTGCTTCTCATAGGATCGCCGGCTCACGAGGACGTTCGGCGCCAGCTCCCCGGTCGCCGCGTCGCGAAGCGTGAGCGCCGGGCCGGTCCCCTCGAATGTCCGGATCCAGCCCAGCAGCTTCGCCAGTTTGTAGCCGATCAGATCGGCGGCAATAGTGTAAACCTTCCCATCACCGAAGGCGTTGCACGTGACCGCCGGCCGGCCCCGGGCATCCACCCACAGCGCCTTGCAGTTGCCAACCGCTGGCTCGACCTCCACACCCCCGGCGCGCGATATGATGTCCCCCGGGATGGCGCGGAACTCCGGCAGTTCGAGGAACCGGGGGTTCGTCTCGAGCGTACCGAGCGCGTCCGTGATCAGCCCAACCCTCTTGACACCGAGCAGCCGCTCGGTCGCGACGGGTTTGCCGTAGAGGTCGCGGTCCATGAGTCCCTCGCCGACGATGAGTGCGCCGCCCTCGGCCACGTAGTCGCGCAGCGTCTGGACCAGCTCCGGCTCCACGTGGTCGATCCCCCCGGCGACAAGGAGGCGGTAGCGCCGAAGCGTTTGCTTGTCGGCCATGTGTGCCGGCACGGCGTCAAAGTTCCAATGCAGATACGTCATGGCGGCATGGTAGTCGCCGGACTTGTTCACGAGCTGGCGGTCCCAGTGTCGCCAGCGGGCATTGGCCCAGCTGTAGATCAGGCCGACCTTTGCCGGCGGCCCCCAGGGCTTGGGCAGGACATACTCGCGGACCCGCTCCATCTCCTTGGCAAATTCGAGGGTGCCCCGGATGGCGTCGGCCCGGCGGGCGTAAGGGATCAAGGCGCTGAAGGGGAAGAGATCCGCCTCGCGCCGGATGTTCTCTTTGCCCTTCCACCAGGCCCACCCCCGCTTGCTCCAGGCAAACCACGCCGCCCCATCCAGCCCGACGATGACCGCCTTCCACCATCGGTTGCGCAGGTCGGTGCGGGTCTGCTTCGGGCCGAGGTACATCTCGTTGTCCACGATCATCTTCTTCCCGGCCATGGCGAGGAGCAGATCGTTCGAGAGGGGCGACCCGCTCATGCCGTAGTCGAGGGTATGGGCCTTCGGCGCGTCGTTGTTCAGGTGCCGCGTCCACCGTCCTCCGCCGGTGGGGGTGAGGACCGCTCGCTCATGAGGAATGAGCTTGGCCAGATAGATGGCATTCCGCGGCATCAGACAGTAGTTGCCCATGGTCTGGACCGCGGCGGGCACGCCGGGGGTGATTTTCTCGATGGCCTTTCGGCCGGTGGCGATGAGGTCGGTGAACCGGTCGCCGAGGTACTCGTCGTAGTCGAAGAAGATGCCTGTGTTGTCCTTCACGGTCTTGAAGTTCTGGATGTCCTCCCAGGATGCGTACGACGTGCCCCACGTGCGGTTTACCTTCTTCAACGTGCCGTACCTCTGCTTCAGCCAGTCGATAAACTCAGCGCGGTGGTCGGGCGTGGTGGCGAGGTAGGCCGGCTCGTTCATAAACTCATAGAAGATCACCTCCGCCCCCGCGTCCTTGTAGCGCTGGGCATAGGTGCGCCATAGGGTCAGCCAGATGTCGCGGCCCTTGCCGATGATTCGGTAGGGGGTCCAGTGGTTTGTCCCGTTGTGGAGGGCTTCTGGGGGAAGGTTGGTCTTTTTGTCCAGGGCGGGCCTGCCAAGCGTCCAGGGGAAACACACCATGTCCACATAGAAGGGAAGCTTCATGTCGGCGACGTGCTTGCGGAACGCCTCGTCGGGGAAGGGCCTGGACGAGCGCTTTCCCTTGTAGCCGATGGCGTTCCAGAAGGGAATCGGGTGCACCTGGTTCGCAAAGCAGTTGAACCCGAGCCGGGCCATGGACTCGCCGACGAGGGGCTGCTCATAGATGAAGCCCTGCGTCTTGGGGTCGTAGAGGCCGAAGTTCGGGACGAGCTTGCCGTCGCGCCCGACACTGATCGAGGCGATCTGGTCCTCCCGTCCCCACGGACTGATAAGGAACGTCCTCCGGCCGTCGGCGGTGACGAACTTCTCGTCGCGGTAGTAGGGTCGGATGCCGTCGAGTTGGAGGGCCGGGGGGAGGTCTTCATAGGCGGGCCACGTCACCCACGGCTGGGCGACGCTGCGGGCCATGTCGGCGCGGTCATTTTCCCGCTTGCCCGAGTAGCGAATCAAGGACACGTGGTCCACGGCGAAGGCCCGGGTGGGCTTCAGGACGCACTGCAGCGACACGCCCGTTACCCCGTCCCCCGGCTTCGGATCGAAGTAGCGGATGGGGACAAAGACCTCCTGCCATGTCTTGGGGTCCGCGTCAATGCCCTTGCCGCCGGCGAAGAAGCGCTCGCGAACGCGCCGGTATCGCCCCTCCACGCCCGCCAGCCGGGCCTGGAAACCGCACGGCGGGCCGCAGACGCCATACCGATCGGCGAGGCCGTTGATCCGGTATCGCAGGAAGCCGAACTTGATCCAGTCGTCGGTGAGCGTGACGACGGTCTTCCCTTTCTCCTCGGGCGAGAGGATCAGTCCCGCCCAGGGTTCGCCCTTGCAGTCTTCGTTGAGGGTGATGTGTCCCTCGCGCTGGGCCTCCGTCATGTTCCACACGCGGAGTCGGATGCCGGGGGCCGGTTGATCGGTGTAGAGGGGGATCTCTTCGACGACCTTCACATCGTTGGCGGAAAGGGCCGGCGCAAGGAGCAGGAGCAGGACGGCAATGCGTTTTGACAGCATGATCTTATCTCCCGAGCACGCACAGCTATTTACATTATCATCCTACCGGAGCCCCGCCCGCCTTTCCAGCAATTTTCCCCAGCCGGTATCGTTTGATGAGATTGTTGGCCCGCCTCCTGCGGGCCGCCTCGTAATGACATCCCCCCGTGACTGAGGCATTACGCATTACACTCCTCACCATTTTTCACTTGACAGGGGGGGAGGTAAAGCGTACCATAAATACTGTTAGACGTGGGTTTGGATGCTATGACCCATTGAGGGACGGGAGTAGCGTCGGACGCATCGCTGTGCAGGCAACGCGGATGAGAAGAAGTTGCGGTTGTGGCGCCAAACCAGAAGCTGTTTCATCCTCACTTGGGGTAGGGGCTGACGGAGCTGCGGTTTTGATGCGCCTCTGACGAGATACGCCGGAGGTGCAATTTTTTCTCTCCGTTGTTTATTGCACGTCAGTGTCGTTCGACAGCTCATTGTCTTTTGGGGCAGGTGGCGATGTGTATTGCCAAGGATTGGCGGGAGCTGTCGGTTCGATGTTCAGACCGGTAATCACGAGACGTCTTTTGGGGCTTATTGTCGCAGACATAGTTGCTGTCCTGGCGGCGCTTTGGGTATCGCCTGCGCTTTATCCCTTCCTCAAGGGCAGCGACGTGCCGCTGCTAACCAGGTATCTGCTCAGCCCGTGGTGGCAGGCGGCCATTATCGTCCAGATCTATCTGTTCTACCTGGTTGATCTGTACGAAACCGACGAAGAGCTGTCGCAGGCGCCTCTTGCCGCGAGGACGGCGATCGGCGTCGTCATGATGACGTTGATCCTCGTGGTTATCTACTTCTTCAACCGCCGCCAAAGCCGCGGCGTGATTCTCTTCTACGCCCCGTCTGCTTTTGTGTGCGTGATGGGCGTCCGGCTGTTTGTGCGGAAGCTAAGGCGTGCACGGGGGCCGGTCCGAAATGTGATGATGCTCTGCAACGGCAAGGGCGGACATCAAGACATGGCGCTCGTCCGGGCGGCGACCGACGCCTTCCACCAACTGAAAGGCGTGGTTCTCCACCGAGAAAGCGATGCCCACGTCGACGCCGCCGTCCCGGTGATACGGATTGACGCCGCCGCCGATTTGCGAAGAATTGTGGAGCGCGAGGGGGTGGACGAGATGGTCCTTGCTTCGGGGTGCGAACAGCCCCCCGGGTTCGTGCGCGAACTGATCCGCCTGAGCTACCAGGGCCTGCTGCTCTCCGACCCCATGGCCTACTACGAGAAGGTGAGAGGGAAACTCCCCTGCGAGCATCTCACCGACGCCTCGTTTCTCTTGTCCCACATGGGCCGCCGCAGGGCCCTTTATGCAAAGCTGAAACGGCTCTTCGATATCGGAGCGGCGGCGATTGTCCTTGTTCTCTCCCTTCCCATTTGTCTGGGGGCGGCGATCCTCATCAAGCTGACGTCCCAGGGGCCGGTCTTCTTTCGCCAGGAGCGCGTCGGGCTGGACGGCAAGACGTTTACGCTGATCAAGTTCCGGACGATGCGCGAGAACGCGGAGGCCAAGGGCGGTGCGAAATGGGCGACACGGGACGACCCGCGGGTCACCGCGATCGGGAAGGTGCTGCGAAAGACACGGATCGACGAGCTTCCCCAGCTGGTCAACGTCCTGAAGGGGGATATGAGCCTGATCGGCCCGCGGCCGGAGCGTCCGGTGTTCGTGGAGCAGTTCGAGCGGGAGATTCCGTACTACAGCGAGCGCCATGCGGTTCGACCGGGGATTACCGGTTGGGCGCAGGTGAACCAGGGCTACGCGGCGGGGACGGAGGAGACGAAAGAGAAGCTGAGCTACGATCTGTTCTACCTGAAGAACCAATCCCTCACCCTCGACCTGATGGTCGCCCTCATGACGGCAAAGCGGATGCTTCGTGCTGGTGGACAATAGAGATCGACCCGAACTCGAATTGCTGCTCTACTGCCTGCGGATGCGGCTGGGCGCCGACGAGGCGGAGCGCATCCGGGCCTTGATTCCGGGCCGCGTGGATTGGGGGCGCTTGTTGGGCCTTGCCAGGGATCATGGAGTCGTCCCGCTGCTGCACACAGGCCTCAGCGCCGCGTGCTCAGACGCCGTTCCCGAGGATTTCATGGCAGAGCTCGCGTCCTACGTCCGCAAAAACACGCTTCGGAATCTCACGCTGACGGGGACTCTCCTTCACCTATTGGATCGGCTGCAATCACGGGGAATCGATGCCATTCCATACAAGGGACCGCTATTGGCCGTATCGGCGTATGGCGACATCGGGCTGCGGCAGTTCGACGATTTGGACATTCTGGTGCGCCGGCGCGATCTGTCCCAAGCGATGGACGTGCTCACCTCTGAGGGGTATCGCCCCCCGTGGGGGCTGCCGGGGCGCCCGGCGATGGTCTTTTCGGACGTGGAATCGCACTGCAACTTCTCCCCCAAGAAGGGCCGGTTTGCCTTGGAGATCCACTGGGAGGTCTTCCCGAGGTACTTCACGGCGGCGTCCCGGGTCAAACCGATCTGGGACCGCCTTCGCCCGGTTCGCATCATGGACACGGAGGTCCAGACCTTTTCCGCTCAGGACCTGCTTTTAATTCTCTGTGTTCGTGGCAGCAGACAGTTCTGGAGTCGGCTCTGTTGGCTGTGTGACGTTGCCGAGATGACCCGCGATTACGGAGAGGAGGAATGGGAGACGGTGCTGCTGGAGGCGGAGAGAACGGGAATGAGGCGCGCCGTGTTCCTTGGCCTCTTTCTTGCGGAGGAACTTTTGGGGGTTCGACTTCCGGCTGGGGTCGTGCAGGAGGTGTCTGCCGACCCGGTGGTGAAGCGTCTTGCCTTGCCGGCGGTGAAGCGAATGGCTGCCGAGGTGCGGGAAGATGCGTCGGGACTGGAACGGCTTTCGTTCCACCTCGCGCTGCGTGAGCGCCTGGCTGATAAGATACAGTACTGCCTGCGCCGCGGCCTGGCGCCGACCCAATCCGATTGGGCCTTCATGCCGATTCCATCATGTCCTTACGGTGCATACTACCTTATACGGCCGATTCGCCTCGTGTTGAGTCATGGCCTGGTCCCGATGAGAAATCCACCCTAACAAACGGGAAACGCAGGATGTGCGGCATTTGCGGAATGGTCACGTTGACTCCTCAATGCCGGATTGATGAGGCGCTGCTCAAAAGCATGTGCCATGTCATCCGGCATCGGGGCCCCGACGATGAGGGAATACATCTTGTCGATTGGAGCGGCGGTCAAGTGGCCCTGGGGAATCGTCGGTTGAGCATCATTGATGTTGCCGGCGGTCATCAGCCGATGTCGAACGAGGATGGCACGGTGTGGGTCATCTGCAACGGCGAGATCTATAATTTCGGCGACCTGCGGGACCGGCTGATCGGGCAGGGACATAAGCTTCGAACTCGATGCGACACGGAGGTTCTCGTTCATCTTTACGAAGAAAAGGGAACGGGCCTCCTGGAGGATCTCCGAGGAATGTTCGCCTTCGCCATTTGGGATGCGGAGAAGGAGCGGCTTTTTCTTGCTCGCGACCGACTGGGACAAAAGCCTCTCACGTACTACATTGACGAGGAAGGGATCGTATTTGGATCATCCATCAAGTCGATTCTCCAGGCGCCTCGCGTCCCGCGAACGGTGAACCCCGATGCCCTTCACCATTACCTGACGTTTCAATACGTCCCGCATCCACTAACGATGTTTCGGGGGATCCAAAAGGTCCCCCCCGCGCACTATCTTCTGTATGAGCGAGGGCGCGCCAAGGTCGAACGATACTGGCTGCCCGCGTTCGCTGAAGAACGAGACGTGTCGGAGGCCAAGTGCGTTGAGCGCCTTCGGGGAGTCCTTGAAGAGGCCACACGCCTGCGGCTGATCAGCGATGTGCCCCTCGGCGCGTTCCTCAGCGGGGGCATCGACTCGTCCATTGTCGTCGGGATCATGAGCCGGTTGAGCGCCACCCCGGTGAAGACATTCTCCATCGGGTTCGAGGAAGAAAACTATGACGAACTCGCGTATGCACGGGCCGCCGCCGCGAGATTTCACACCGACCACAAAGAGTACATTGTGGTCCCCAAGGCGGTGGAGGTCATTCCGGAGATTGTGTGGCATTTTGATGAGCCCTTTGGCGATTCCTCCGCCGTCCCGACGTACTATGTCAGCAAGATAACAAGGGAGAATGTGACCGTCGCGCTGTCTGGCGATGCGGGGGATGAGTGCTTCGCCGGCTATCCGCGGTACAACGCCATGAGGTTCGTCGGACTTGCGGACAGAGTCCCCCGGCCTTTGAAGTCTCTCCTCTCCAGGGTGGGGTGGGGAGGCCTTTCGGCTTCCGTGGACGAAGGGCGAACCCGGCGTCGAATCAAAAAGTTGCTGCGGGCGCTCGCCCATCCGGCATCGAGGACGAGCATGACTTGGGTCAGCATTTTGGACGAAGACTCCAAGCGTTTTCTCTACACGGAGGACTTTGCCTCGGAAGTCGGCGGCGCCGATTCGCACGAGTTCATCGCCCAATACCATGAGATGGCCGGCAAGACCGATTTCGTGGGCCGAACGATTTTCGCCGATCTGATGGGCTACCTGCCCGGGGACATTCTGACCAAGGTCGACATCATGAGCATGGCGAACTCACTGGAGGTGCGCTCCCCGTTCCTGGACCACAAGGTGGTCGAGCTTGCGGCGGCGATCCCCACACGGCTGAAGCTGCGTGGAAAAACGGGAAAATACATTCTGAAGCGGGCCTTCGGTGATCTGCTCCCCGAGAGGATTCGGACGCGGGGGAAGAGGGGGTTCAGCATCCCGATTCATGATTGGTTCCGGCATGAGCTTGCCGACTATATGAAAGACGTCTTGCTTGATACGGCAACCATCCAACGTGGATATCTCAGAAGAAAGGCCGTTGAGCGGTTGATTGAGCACCACATGTCGGGGAAATGGGACAATGGAAATCGACTGTGGCTGCTCCTGATGCTCGAACTGTGGCACCGGGAGTTTATCGACCGCCGCCCCCGCAAGGGATAGACCTTTTTTCTGACGATGAAGAGAACACAGGACCTCCTCCTCAGAGATCCGCGGACCCACGAAGTCAGGAGGGACAACCTGCAAAACTCTTGATGTTCTCCCAGATACGATCGAGATGGCGCCAGTTGATGTTGCCGTTTTTCAAGGCATACCAGTTCTTGATGAAAAGCCCCCGGCGAAGCGCCCGCCGGACATGGCGGGGCGTAACCCCGGGCAGTTTCATCGAAGCCGTTCGGTAGGATCGGAACTCGTGGGGGGCGAGGAGCAGATTGTGCCTTAGGGCAATGTCCCACAGCCGCGAACCCGGGTTCGGTGTGGCCATCTGCCAGGACATGTAGTCGATCAGTCTGTTTTTGAATAGATACTTGGCGAAATCAAGCGTCTGGTCAACGTCCCTCGGCGACTCCCAGCACAGCCTGCCGTTCTCCTCCCACACGTGGAACAGCATCAGGAAACCGAATATCTTTATGCCGGCGGCTTTGAAGACGCGACAGGCGTTCTCAATCTGTTCCAGAAGCACCTTCTTCTGGATGCCGTCCAGGGTCCTTTGGTTCCCGCTCTCAATGCCGAGGTGTACCATCCACATATTGATATCGGCCATCTGCTTTGCCATCTCCGGCGACACTCTGTCGGCGCGGATATTGCACTGGAAGTAGAGGTCGGGAAGGTCGAGTTTCTGGATTTCCGAGCAGACCTCCTCTGTCCACTCGTAGGTCAGGTTAAACTCATCGGCGCTCATGTAGATCTCGCGGATGCCCCTGTCATAGAGCCGCTTCGTCTCTTGAGCGATGTTCGCCCCGCTTCGTTTGCGAACCCAGGGCTTGTTTTCCTTCCAGACGGGATTGGAGCAGAAGTTGCAGTCGAAGGGACAGCCCCGGCTGACCAGCATGTAGGTCTGGGGGTATGCCTTTCGTATATGGATGCCAAGATAGTCCTCGAAGTTCACGTGGTCCCAGGCCGGAAATGGAATGGAGTCGAGGTCTGCGACAAGCGGCCGTTTTTTCGTGCGGACCGCTCGGCCGTTCGCACAATAGGCAATGCCCGGGATGTTCGACAGGCGCTTTTTCTTCGTCCGAAAGTGCTCCAGCAGTTCCACAAAGGTTTGCTCGCCCTCGCCGATAACGCAGATATCGGCCTTGCTGCGTTCCAGGACGTCTTCCCAGGCGGCCGTGGGGTGGGCCCCGCCGCAGACAATAGGAAGCTCGGGCAACTCGTGTCGGAGTCGGTCGATAACCCGGTATGCGAGATGGGCGGTGCGCGACGTGAAGGAGATGCCGTATAGATCGGGAGCTGCCTTGCGGACCTCCCCAATATGTTCCTCAAGCGAGCAGAACCCCTCGAGGTAGTGGAACTCGTAGCCCTTGTCAGCCAGCTTCTGGCGTGCGTAACCGATCAGGTAGAGAATCCCAAGCGTGGGGTACGCCAGATCATATCTCTGCTCATCGCGTGGGGGGTCCCCGAGAATTACCTTCACCAAACATCTCCCGGCCTTCGGGCATCTTCCTTGCGCCTGTCGTCGATTTTAGCAGATTCGCCAGGTTTTTCAAGGCCGTTCGCAGCCCACGATTTGCCGTTCAGACCGTTCGGGGCGCTCGCGGGCCGGAAAATGTCGTTCTCTCCTGCACCGCAGATGGCAGGGGCAGGCTTTCCCTGCGGGCCGCCGAGAAGATCGAGGCCTTTCTCTCTATGGCTCCGTTTTCCTGTTCAGCTTTTCTCTCACACGCTGTATGTCCCCCTCGAGTTTCCTCTTTGGATCGAGGTCTGCCGCCTTCTTGAATTCCTCCAGCGCAGCGGAGAGGATCCCCGTCTTTTCCAGGATGCGGCCGAGGTACAGATGCGGTGTCGCGTCCTCCGGACGCCGTGCAACCCACTCATGGTAAAGGCGGACCACATCGGGAAGTCTCCCTTGCTGCGCGTAGCAGGCGCCCAGGTATGGCGAATAGTGAGGGTCGAGTTCTACGGCGGCGGTGTAGTACTTTTCGGCTTCTTTATGCCGCGCAAGCCTGGAGCAAATCGCACCGGTCTGTGCAAGGTACTGCGCGTTATTGGGATGTTGCTCAACGAGTCCTTGCATCACCGCAAGCGCGTCCCTAAGCTTCTTTTGCGCGGTCAGCGCTCTCACGAGGTTCAACTTCAGACGAGCGTCCCCAGGCGCGCGCTGCACGCAGACCCGCAGGCATGTCTCGGCCTTCTCCCATGCGCCGAGGTCCATCAGATACCGGGCGATCCGGGGATAGAGAGAGGCCCTGTCGCAGTCCTTGAGTGACATGACGTATTCGATCTGCGCCAAGGCCGCCTCGTTCTCGCCTCTCTTCATAAGGAGGGGCGCAACCAAAAGCTGGGTCTCCGCCCTCAGCGGGACCGCCCTTTGCAGCAGGTCAAGGGACTTCGTTTTGTCCCAGACCGCCTTGACCACCTGGGGCAGGTAGAAGGAGCGCAGGCGGAGCGAATCCCGGTAGAGCTCAAGGGCCTTATCGAGATCGCCCTCGCGTTGATAGTATCTTCCAAGCGAGAACGAAAACAGACCCTCGGTGGGCGAAAGCCAATGGGCCTTCTTGAGCTCCGCCTCGGCGCGGTCCTCCCTCTGGCCCAGGGCCTCCTTCCCCCGGCTCGCGTAAATGGAGCCCAGGTAGAAGTGGTAATGGGCGTCGAGCGGCTCGGCGCGTATGGCGGCAAGATAGTGGGCGCAGGCCTCGGCATAGGCGTATCTGTCTGAGTTCGCCGCGGCGCGCTCGATCCGTCTCCCGAGATTCCCCTGGGCCTCGGCAAGCCTCGACTCGAGGGTCACCGCCTTGCGGAGCAGGGCAATCCTGTCTTTCGCCGACAGATCGGACTCCGGTGTGATCCAGTCTCGAAAGACAATTCGGCGCGCCCGATATTCACGCCAGACGAAGTGCGTCAGGAAAAAGACCGCGACAACGACAGCGGTCGCGCCGGCGATCTGTATCCATGGAGCAGGGCGACCGCTCCACGTCGCCTCCCGGCCTGAATCGCGGGCGCCCCTCTCCCGCTCGGGGGGCGCCTGGGCAATGGCAAGCAGCGAAAGGAAAAGGAACACATTCGCCGGCATCTCGAAATTCACGGTGAATGCACTGTAGATGAGGGTAAAGGCCCCCGCGATCAAGCAGGCGACATTGAGATATCGAGCCGGGGACCGGCTTTCCCGAACCCGCTTCATGCTGCGGGCGACAAGGACAGCGAGCACGGCGCCGATCAGGAGGAGCCCGGCAATGCCCATCTCGGCGGCCGCATTGAAGTAGTCGCTGTGGGGATGAATGAGAAACCCCCATGTGGTGGGTTCGGTTTTGTAGATCCTGAACAGTGTCGGGAACGATCCCAATCCCCCGCCGAACAGGGGGAAGTCCCGGATGATCTTGGCGGTGTCCCGCCACCACCAGAGCCGCTCGATGGGCTTCGCCGAGACCTCCGCGAACCTCTGCCAGTACTGCTCCCCGCGAAGCCAAACGCCGGAGAGCAACAGCACAACGCCGAGTCCGACAATAAAGCGAACCGAACGCCTGGACCGCATCAAGACCCCGATGAGCACAGCCGATACCACCAGCGTCCCCGCCATGGACACCACAGCGCCGCGCGATCCCAGGCAGAAAATTACGCATGTCGTCAACAAGGCGAACCCCACCAGGAACATCTGAGACGGGCGGAGGCGGGAGAGGAACCCCCTGAGCGCCGCCAGACGGCCATGCGAACGACGGCGGCCCCCGGCCATGCCGGTCATCGAGAACGCAAGCCCGAGAGCAAGGGGAACGAACATCCCGATGTACGCGGAAAAGGTGTTCCGATTGACGAATACACTGTGCACCGACCCGGAGTAGCGCGCTTTTGAAACGCCATAGATTCTGCTCGCGACACCCGGAAACAAGGTGGAGGATGCGACGGCAACCAGCAGCGACCCAAACACGACCAGGACCCAGGCGAATCTCCGCGCGCGCTTCTGTGTGGGGATGGCCGCCGACAGCACAACGAAGAACAGAACATAGCTCAGGAATCGCGTCCACTCCCAGAGCGATTTCAGTGGCGTTACGCTGATCGTCGACCATCGCGCGTCTGGATTGTCGGAGATGTCATGAAGCGCTGTGCGCGTCAGCTCCACCGTCTTGGGAGACAGCAGCTTAAGCACCGGCTCGGGCAGGGGAAGGAACGGCAGGGCCGATACGGCCAGCAGAAGGATCGCGAGAAACGGAAGCCGATAGGAGGAGAACCCATTCCTCTCCGCCTCCGGCCTGGGGCACACAAGGCAACGCCGGATCGCCAAGAGAGCAAAGAGGACGAGGATGGCTGTGGTGGTGATGGCTATGGTAACATCGTGAACCCCGCCAAAGGCGAGACTGTTCGAGAGGATTAGAAAGGCAAGGCCGACGAACATCGCTGCGTCCAGAGCGCGTCCCGCAGCCTGCACCCATCTCGAATTTTCCATACCGGATGACACGAACGTTATTCTTCTTTCGACAGGACCGGAACGTGCAGCGAATGGTCACCTGATTTATGATACGGAAACGATCCGCGCCAGTTCAATCACAAAGATGGCAGACGTCGCGAAACCCAATCGGGCGATTCGCCTCATGGGCGACTGCCGCGCTGTGCTATGGCTGGATTGCAGCGCCCATGGTATCGGCCATCGGATGGTTGATGAAGGCGTACACTTGTAAGAAGAGGCATCCTATGATACGATACGTCACAGGTAAGATTTTAAAAGAAACACCGTTTTGGGATTCGGTCTGCTGCGACGCTTTGTCATTCACTTCGAGGGTGTGCCAGCCATGAGGAAGTTCGCGTGTCCCGGCGAAGTTCATCTCGATCGAGGGAACGCCCCGGAATACACCAAGGCCCTGGCGGACGAACTCCTCCGGCGCGGAGTTGTCCGGGGACCAAGAAACATAGGCGCGAAAAGGCGCACCGAGCCGGCCCCAAAACCGTAGGCACAGGAGGAATACCTCATGCATGCACTCATAACCGGCGGCGCGGGATTCATCGGCAGTCACTTGGCCGAACTTCTTCTATCGAAGGGCCAGGAGGTGACGGTCATCGACGATCTCTCGACCGGCTCGCTGGACAACATTGCCCATCTCACAAACAATCCAAACTTTCATTTTGCAATAGAGACGATCACAAACGAGACGGTCATGGACCGTCTCATCAGCGATTGTGACCTCCTCTATCATCTTGCCGCGGCAGTCGGCGTCAAGTTGGTCGTGCACCAACCGGTGCATGTGATCGAAACGAACATCCTTGGCTCCGAGACCGTGGTCCGCGTGGCCAACCGATATCGGAAACGGGTTGTTCTCGCATCCACCTCTGAAATCTACGGAAAGAGCGAGAAGACGCCGTTCAAAGAGGACGACGACCGGCTTCTCGGGCCGACCACGCGGAGCCGTTGGAGCTATTCCTGCTCGAAGGCCGTGGACGAGTTTCTCGCCCTCGCCTATCACAAGGAAAAGGGCCTGCCAACCGTTATCGTCAGGTTTTTCAACGTCGTGGGTCCGAGACAGACCGGGCGCTATGGCATGGTCGTCCCGCGCTTTGTGCACCAGGCACTGGCCGACAAAACGATCACCGTCTACGGCGACGGCCTGCAATCCCGGTGCTTCTGCCACGTGAAGGACGCAGTGCGTAGCGTCGCGGCCTTGGCCGAATGCGCCGAAGCGAATGGTCAGGTTTTCAACCTCGGCAGTGATGAAGAGATCACCATCCTCGACCTGGCGAAGAAGGTGGTCGAAATGACGGAGAGCAAATCCAAGATCAAGCTCATCCCCTATGACGAAGCCTACGAAGAAGGCTTCGAGGACATGCGACGAAGGGTTCCCGACATCAGTAAGATACGCAAAGTCGTCGCCCATAAGCCGGAGTTCTCCTTCGAAGCAACGCTGCAATCTGTCATTGACTATTTCAAGGCGCGCCACACGTAAGTTGAATGCGTTTCGGAGGGCATCGTACGGCGCCGGATCTTCGGGGAGCTGTGTATTCACGCAGAACACGAGCACGATAGCCGGCGGGATGGTTGTCGTATCAAGCAATCGGTTGGTGAAAGGAGTTGCCTCCGAGGCTTACTATCCCAAGTTTCCCCCACGTTCCAGCACATTGCAAACCCATGCGGTAAGAATACGGAATGTTGGAGCCATGCTTCGGCCACTCGGGAACCCGCGCGTGACCCAAGTTCATTGCGGCTACACCCTTTCTCCTCGTTCCCGGGTTCTGCCTGGGAACGAGAGAAAATCGTAGACGCACCCTTTACGGGTAGGGTTGGACGCGCCGAGGGTCCGCAGGCTGATGGCCATCAGCCCGTCGGCGAGCAAGTTGTTCCGAGCTCTACCCTTTCCATATTTTTCTCAAAATCCTCTTGACTTCCGGCAAAATCAGGGTACACTTATATGCAGAATAAAATAAAGATAGCTATTTCTTGGTGGAGAAAGTTGACTTAATGATTATTTATCAGTCAACTTAGCAATCCAATGACACCCCTTGCCCCGCCATTTTCACGCCTCTCCCGGCTCCAGTTGGCGCTCCTGCGCGTGCTCAAGCATGCCGGCCCCCTGCCCCCGGATGCCCTGGCTTCACTCCTCGACTGCACACACCCGACCTGTGCGCGTGTGATCGGCCAAATGGCCCGGAAGAAATATATTCGGAAAACAGGCCTGGGGGAATCCACCGGCGGGCGACGTCCCAACCTGTGGGATGTCGTTCCCAACTCCGCGTTCGCTGCGGGCTTGGCCATTGAAGTCGGCAGGATGAAGGCGGTGAGTGCGAACCTGTCTGGGGAGGTCCTGGCGAGGGAGGAGCACGAGTTCGACGTGGACATGGGGGCCGCTGACTTCGTGACTGGCGCCGCGAGCATTCTGGAGAGGGTGCTGGAGAAGGCCCGCGTCCCGTTGAAGAAGCTGATCGGCGTCGGCGTCGCCGCTCCGGGGGTGGTGGATCGCCGGGCGGGGTCGCTCGTCTTCTGCGCCCACTATCGCGACGTGGGATGGTGGCGCGATGTGCCGCTGCTGGCCCGGCTGCGCGACCGGATCGACGCGCCGTTCCTCCTCGACTACCACTCCAACGCCTGCCTCCTCGGCGAGCACTGGTTTGGCGCCCAGCGCGGTGTGGCGAACATGATCTACATCCCCGTCGAGACGCAGGGCCTCGGCGCGGGCATCCTCATCAACGGCGAGGTCTATCGCGGCGCGGGCGGGGGCGCGGGCGAGTTCGGCCACATAACCATCGAGCAGAACGGCCGCCTGTGCCGGTGCGGCAGCCGGGGCTGTCTGGAGGCCTATGTCTCCGGCGCGGAGATCGTGCGGAAGGCCCAGGCAATCCGCAAGGCTGGCGGACAGTCCTCCATCTTCCACGGTCTGGCGGAGGACAAGGAGCCGACCGCCCGGGCCGTGGCCGAGGCGGCGCAGTCGGGCGACCGCATCGGGCGTGGGATCATCGAGGAAGCCGGGCAAGTCCTCGGCGTCGGCATTGCGAACCTGGTGAACCTGCTCAATCCCTCGCTCGTCGTCATCGGGGGCGATGTGGCGCGCGGGGGGGAGGTGCTGCTCGATCCGGTGCGGTCCGTCGTCCGTCGGCGGGCGCTCGAGAAGCCGGCGGGCGAGGTCCAGTTCCTCTGTGCCGACAGTTCTCCCGATGACATCCTGCGCGGAACGATCGCAATGGTCCTGCATGAGACGTTTGGATCGCCGTGTCACGTTCAGCGTTTGCTCCGTCAAACGAAATCCGATTGAGGTCCGACATTCAGTTTCAGTTAGAGCGCGAGGTGACGGTATGGGAAGAAAAGGACTGAAGGCCCCGGTTCGATGCGCCGTGGTCGGGTATGGCGCGGCGCATATCTTCGGCCGGGCGCACGGGCGGTGGATTGATGCCACGCCCGATCTCGAATGGGCGGCGGTCTGCGACAGGGACCCGGAACGGCTCGATGCCGCGAAGGAGGAGTTTCCGCAACTCGAAACATACGAGTCGGTTACGGACATGCTTTCCCGGGCCGACATCGACCTCATTTCGATCGTGACACCGCATTTCACCCATGCGCCGATCTCGATTGAGTGCATGAAGGCGGGTAGGCACGTGATCTGCGACAAGGCGATGTGTCTGTCGGTGGCCGAGGCGGATGCGATGATCGATGCGGCAGAGAAGAACGACGTCATGCTCGCCATCTTTCATGCCCGCCGGCACGACGGCAACTTCCGGGCCATCAAGGAAGCGGTGCACAGCGGGCAGATCGGCGACGTGTTCCACATCGAGCTGACGGCCGGCGGCTACGGTCGCCCCCGCGACTGGTGGTACAGCAAGAAGGCGCTCGGCGGCGGGGCGTTCTACTACTGGGGACCTCACGCGATTGACTGGGTGCTCGATCTGGTCCGAGAGAGGATCAAAGGCGTGACGGGATTCTACCACAAGCGAGTCTGGCATGATATTGACCAGGAAGATCAAGTGCGAGCCATCATGCTCTTCGAGAATGGCTGCGTCGCCGACGTCAGTCATTCCCACATTGCGGCCATCGGCAAACCGCTCTGGCGAATCCTTGGCACGAAGGGCGCGATCCTCGACACGGGCAGCGGCGGGAACAAGGGATATCAGGAGCAGATCGCCGGCCCGTCGGGCGGCAGTTTCCAAATGGTGCAGATCGGGGACGACGGGCGAAAGAGTGTCGATGTGCCCTACAAGGAATCGGACTGGCTGACCTATTACATGGAGATTGCCGACCACCTGCTCCGCGACGGACCGGTTCCCGTCACGGGCGAGGATGGGCGAAGGACGATCGCGGTCTTCGAGGCGGCGGAGAAGTCGTCGAAGACGGGTAAGACCGAAGCGGTTGCCTACGAATAATTTTCGATTGCCGATTGTCGATTTTCGATTGGAGGGGAATTCGAAATGAATAAAGAAGAACTGAAGAAGAGAACCAAGCACTTTGGTCTGCGAGCCATGAAACTGGCTGCTGCCCTCCGAAAGGGACGGGTTGAGGACGCAGTTGCTCGGCAGCTTGTGCGATCAGGGACCTCCGTCGGGGCAAACTACCGAGCGGCCTGTCGTGCCCGGTCCCGCGCAGACTTCGCGTCAAAATCGCCATTGAAGAGGAAGCCGATGAAACGGGTTTCTGGCTCGAATTGATTATTGAAGGAGAGTTAATGCCAATCAAACGTGTTGAGTCACTATTGAGTGAAGCGAACGAACTTCACTGCGATCCTATCGGCATCCGCCAAGACGGCCCGATCAAATCGCCAATCGAAAATCGCCAATCGAAAATAAGAGAGGAGAATCATGCAGGAGAAAGAGAAACTCATCGAGATGCTGCGTCTCATGCACAAGATTCGCCATTTCGAAGAACGGCTGGCGGGGCTGTACGATTACACAAGCTTTCTGGACAAGGATGATATCGCGGGTGACATGTACGACTTCGCCAGTAAGGGCATCATCGCGGGGGCCGTGCATCTGTCCGTCGGCCAGGAGGGAACGCAGGTCGGCATGTGCGCGGCGCTGAACACGGACGACTACGTGACCAGCACGCACCGCGGCCACGGCCACTGCATCGCGAAGGGCGCGGAGCTGAAGCCGATGATGGCGGAACTCATGGGCCGGAAGAGCGGATACAGCAAGGGCTGCGGCGGGTCGATGCACATCTTCTGCAAGGAACTTGGCCTGCTGGGCGGAAACGGGATCATCGGTGCGCAGATCCCGCTGGCCACGGGCGCGGCGTTCTCGGCAAAGTATCGCGGCACGAAGCAGGTGGCGGTGGCCTTTTTCAGCGACGGGGCGAGCAACCAGGGCACGTTCCACGAGTCGCTGAATATCGCATCGTTATGGAATCTTCCTGTGATTTATCTTTGCGAAAATAACCTCTACGCCGCAGGCACGCCGGCTGAGATCGCTCTGGCCATCCCGAACGTTGCCGACAAGGCGCCGGGATACGGCATCCCCGGCAAGATCGTGGATGGGCAGGATGTGCTGGCCGTGTATGACGTGGCCTCGGAAGCGGTAGAGCGCGCAAGAGCGGGCGAGGGTCCGACGCTGATCGAGTGCAAGACCTATCGCTTCACAAGCCATGCAGGCGCTGGCAAAGGCCAGCACAACAACCCCGACGAGCTGGAGGAGTGGATGAAGCGCGACCCCATTCTTCTCTTCGAGGAACGCCTCCGCAACGACGGCGTCATGACAGCAGAGGAGCAGGACGCGCTGAAGAACGATATCCTCACAGAAGTGGAGGACGCCGTTACGTTCGCCAAGGACAGCGCGTTCCCGACGTTTGAGGAACTGCCTGTCATTCCCAATACCGAACTATGAATTTACGATTTGCGATTGTCGATTCTCGATTGGAGGGACAGAAGTGGACAAAGAGCAACTCAAGAAAAGGACCAAACAGTTTGGCCTACGGGCCATGAAACTTGCCGCCGCACTGCGGAGAGGTCGAGTGGGGGATGCGGTGGCGCGGCAGCTTGTGCGCTCAGGGACATCTGTTGGCGCGAACTACAGAGCGGCTTGCCGTGCCCGGTCTCGCGCAGACTTCGCATCGAAGATCGCCATTGCCGAAGAAGAAGCCGACGAGTCCGGCTACTGGCTGGAGATGATAACTGAAGGGGAGTTGATGCCAAGCAAACGCGTTGAGTCCCTCCTGAACGAAGCGAATGAACTCACTGCGATCCTGGCCGCGTCCGCCAAGACGGCCAGAACAAATCGCAAATCGACGATCGAAAATCGAAAATAGGAGACCGGCGATGAGAGAGCTGACATACACGCAAGCGATGAGCGAAGCAATCCGTGAAGAGCAGGAACGCGACGAGACAGTCTTCCAGATCGGCGAAGACATCGGCCCCGTGCGAAAGCGGGACCGGCTATGGGAGCAGTTCGCAGACAATCGAACATGGCAGACGCCGATCTCCGAGTCGGGCTTCGTCGGCCTGGCCGCCGGCGCTGCGATGACCGGGCTGCGACCGATCGCGGTCATCATGTACTGCGATTTCGTCGGCGTGTGCATGGACCCGATCGTAAACCAGGCGGCGAAGGTCTACCTCATGTCCGGCGGGCAGATCAAGGTGCCCATGGTCATCCGCACGCCGGCCGGAGCAGGCACGCGCGAGGGCGGCCACCACAGCGGCAGCCTGGAGAGTTGGTTCGTCCACTCGCCGGGACTGAAGGTCGTCATGCCGTCGGATCCGTACGATGCCAAGGGCCTGATGAAATCGGCCATCCGTGATGACGGCCCCGTGGTCTACATCCAGCACCGAATCCTTCATCGTCTCTGCAAACAGGAGTGCCCCGAGGGCGAGTGGCTGGTGCCGCTGGGTGAGGCCGCCGTGAAGCGTGAAGGCAGCGACGTCACTGTCATCGGTATCTCCGTCGGCATGATGAAAGTATTGGAAGCGGCAGAGAAACTCGACGGCGAGATCAGTGTCGAGGTCGTCGATCCGCGAAGCCTCGTGCCGCTCGACATGGACACGATCCTGGCTTCGGTCGGGAAGACGGGCCGACTGCTTGTGGTCCATGACGCGCCCCGTCGCGGCGGCGTCGGAGCGGAGATCGTGCGGCGTGTGACAGAGGAAGGTTTCGACCTTCTGAAGAAGCCGCCCAAGGTGCTTGGTGGATTGAATACCCCCATGCCCTACAGCGCACCGCTGGAGGATGCGTGCCTGCCGCAGCCGGATGGCATCGTGAACGCAGTCCGGGAAATGCTGGACTGATTTTCGATTTTGAATTCGGCAATCGACAATCGAAAATCGAAAATGGAGCGTGCGCAATGAAATCATTGGTCGTTACATTCGCGGGCCCGAAACAGGTTGAACTACAAGAGAAAGAGATCGCCGATCCCGGTCCGGGTCAGATTCTGGTGCAGACGACGGTGAGCCTGATCAGCACGGGCACGGAGATGCTCTGCTATCGCGGCGATTTCGACGCGGACTCGCGATGGCCGTCCGGCCGTTATCCGCAGTATCCGGGATACAGCAACGTGGGCCGAGTGCTGAAGGTCGGCAAGGACGTTGACCCGTTCGCCGAAGGCGATCGCGTCTTCACCGTCGCCTCGCACCGCCAGTTTGCGCTTGTGGATGCCAACCATCCGAAGTCGGCGAAGCTGCCGGACNNNGAAGACGCCACATGGTCGTGGCTGACCGTGGTGACCCAGACCGGCGTGCGCCGGGCGGAGCAGGCGATGGGCGAGACGGCGGCAGTGATTGGCATGGGGCCGCTGGGGCAGCTTACCGTACAGTACCTCCGCCTCATTGGTCTGCGCGAGGTCATTGCCATCGATCCGGTGCGGGAACGACTGGACATGGCCACGGCCCACGGCGCCACGGCAGCGTTCTGCGGCAGCGCGGCAGACGCGGTGGAGTTTGTCGAGGAGCACACCAACGGCGAGCGGGCGGACGTGGTGTATGACGTAACCGGGCATGACGCGGTCTTCGCCATGGCGCAGGGCCTTGCGAAGAAGCTCGGCACGGTGGTGCTGATCGGCGATGCGCCCCATCCATCGCGGCAGCATCTGACGCACGATGTGGTGCGGCGGCAACTCAATATCTGCGGGACGCAGAACGACTTCCTCCCCCCGCAACAAGCCCACTGGTGCGCCGCGAGACAGATCCCGCTGTTCTACCTCTACCTCCACCGCGGGCAGATGCGCGTATCGGACCTCGTAAGCCACCGATTCGCACCGACGGAGGCGACGGCGGCGTACGCGCTGCTCGAGGAAAACCGAGGCGAGACCATGGGCGTGATTTTCTGCTGGCCATCTGATCTGTAGGGCTTGATTCCGCGTTGTGGGGCATTTTCCCTCCTGGGAAGGATGTTCCCGTACACGGGGGACAGAGGGTTTCACATAGGGGCCACAGTCATATCCATTTTCTTTGACAATAGTTACGATTCTCCACACCGTTCGCCTTGAGCGTGTGACCTCCGCAACGATCAATCCCCAAATGCGTGTTCTTCGGGAATGGGGGAAGGAACGGTGGGGAAAATGGGCCTCCGGGGAGAATCTGAAAAGTCCAGAAAATGATTGAAACAAAGCGAATTCTAACAAAAATCTCCGTTTCCTAACATGGAACCTGGAGAATTCCCCTTGACACCCCAAGATATGGTATGATATAATCTCCGCATAACAAGGTGATGTGCCACCTACCGTAGCGATTCTGGGGATTTCCTCCCGTTTTTGGCAATCGCTGACGCTTTTTGTCGGAGTCGTGCGTTTAATGGGATTTTGCGCCCCTAACGGAAAGGACACAAACGATGAGGTGTCCGTACTGCAAACACGATGAGGACAAGGTAGTCGATTCACGGGCAGCAGCGGAGGGCACAATCATCCGGCGGCGGCGTGAATGTCTTGAGTGCAACCGCCGATTCACGACATATGAACGTATCGAGGAGGGGTACGTCCGTGTGGTTAAGAAGGACAGTTCGCGCGCGCCATTCGACCGACGCAGAATCCTGGCCGGCCTGATGAGGGCCTGCGAGAAGCGTCCAGTGAGTGCGGACACCCTGGAGCGGGTCGTCAGCGAGATCGAGCACGAGATCTACGAGCGGTTCGATAAAGAAGTTCCTACGAAATTTATCGGCGAGTTGGTCATGCAGAAGCTGAGGGCGCTGGACGACGTCGCGTACATCCGATTCGCATCCGTGTATCGGGAGTTCAAGGACGTAAGCGAGTTCGTCACGGAGGCCCGGCCGATGCTTCGCCACGACCGGAAGAAGAAATAGACGGAATGGGCACGTAGCAAGAGTGGAGAGGTGAAGAAGATGAAACAGATTCATATGGTTCGGAAACGGAACGGCCGTCTGGTTTCTTTTGATGAGTCGAAGATATCCAACGCCATCTTCAAGGCGGCGCAGGCGGTCGGCGGGGAGGACCGACTCATGGCGGAGGAGCTGGGCGGCGTTGTGACGCTCTTTCTCGAGAAGACGTACGACGGGAAGGTCCCGGGCATCGAGGACATCCAGGATATGGTGGAAAAGGTGCTCATCGAGACCGGGCACGCAAAGACCGCAAAGGCGTATATTCTTTATCGCGAAAAACGCGCCAGGATCCGCGAGGGCCTCAAGGTCCGAAAGGAGGTCAAGCGCAATGGGGACCGGACGGACTGGTCGCTCCTCGTCGACGCCGGGACGCACGAGGAGACGTCCCCCTGGGACAAGTTCCTCATCGCCACGGCCCTGGAAAAGGAAGCGGACCTGGACCCCGACCTCGCCAACGAGATCGCGAAGGACGTGGAGCGGAAGGTCTTGGACTCGGGCCTCAAGCGCATCTCCACCTCTCTCGTCCGCGAACTCGTGGACAACGAGCTGTTCGAGCGGGGCCTGAACGCCAAGCTCGAAAAACAGGGGATCATCGGCATGCCCAAGTATGACATCGAGGAGCTCTTTTTCAACAAGAGCAAGGAAAACAGCAACATCACGCGCAACAACCCCGAGGCCATCAACTTGTCCATTGCCGAGAACACGCTCAAGCAGTACGCCCTTCAGGAGGTGTTCTCGAAGGACGTGGGCGAGGCCCACCTCCGGGGCATGGTCCACCTCCACGACCTCGGATACCCCGCGCGGGTGTATTGCTCGTCTCACTCCCTGGAGTACCTGAAGAAGTACGGTCTGTCGCTGGGCAACCTGGACACGACCTCCGCCCCGGCGAAGCACGCGCGCACCCTCACCGGCCACCTCAACACGTTCCTTGCCTCCATGCAGGCCTACTACGCCGGCGCTTTGGGAGTGGGCTATATCAACATCTTTTACGCGCCTTACCTCGAACACGCAACGTACGAGGAGATGAAACAAGAAGCACAGCACCTGATCTTCAGTTGCTCCCAGTCCGCATTCTCCAGGGGCGGGCAAACGCTCTTCCTCGACTTCAATATTCACACAGGCGTCCCGTCCTACCTCCGCAACATCCCGGCCATCGGGCCGGGCGGGAAGGAGACGGGCAAGACCTACGGCGAGTACGAACACCTCGCGCAGGAGTTCTGCCGCGCGCTCTTAGACGTCTGGCGCGGCGGCGATCAGTACGGACATGTTTTCGCGTTTCCAAAATGCGACTTCCACATCAATAAAGACACGCTCGAGGATCCGAAGCAGTTCGAGATCCTCAAGTATGCGTGCCAGATCGCCAGCGAGAACGGCACGCCGTACTTCGTCTTCGACCGCGACGAGGTCACTCTCAGCGCGTGCTGCCGACTCCGGACGCGGATCAAAGACCAGCACATGATTCGTCACCCCGAGAGCATGCGTTTCTGCGGGTTCCAGAACGTGACCATCAACCTTCCCCAGGCCGCCTACCGCGCGGGCCATAACAATCGCGAGAAGCTGTTCGAGGAGATCAAGAGAGCGATGGACGTGGCCATGAAGGCCCACCTGCAAAAGAAGCAGTTCATCTCGCGCCTCATGGCCGACCCGTCCATGCCGCTTTGGGAGATCGGCAAGAAGTGGGAGGACGGGCGGCCGTATGTCGATCTGAACGAGGCCACCTACATCATCGGTCTCATCGGCCTGAACGAGTGCGTCCAGTACATGACAGGTCGCGAGCTCCACGAGAGTGACGAGGTCCTCAAATACGGTCTCAAGATCGTCTCCTACATGAAACTCCTCGCCGAGGACTATACCAAAGAACATGGATTGCACGTGACGCTGGAGGAGTCCCCGGCCGAAAGCGCCTCCCGGCGCATGGCCAAGGTGGACATGAAGCTCTTCCCCGAGGCGAAACAGTTTGTGAGGGGAAGCCTTGAGGACGACGAATACTACTACACCAACAGCATCCACCTCCGCGCCGACGCATCGGTGGATCTGATCACACGCATCCGGAAGCAGAGCTATTTCCACTCGCTCATCGAGTCGGGCGCCATCATCCACGCCTTCGTCGGCGAGGAGCGCCCCCCGGCCAGCAGCATTCTCGCCCTGGTCCGCAAGACCTTCGAGAACAGCCTGGCCGCGCAGCTTACCGTCTCGCCGGAGTTTACGGTCTGCCGCTCCTGCTGCAAGACCATACCGAAGCTCGTCGAGCAGTGCGAGTATTGCGACTCGACGGACGTCTACGGCATTACCCGGATCGTGGGCTACTTCAGCCGGGTCAATAACTGGAACAAGTCCAAGATCGGCGAGTTAAAGGACCGCCATCGCGGGGACTATCGTGTGCCGGCCTTCGCCCAGTTTCCCGGGAGAACCAGATAGCGCGCCGGTACGTTCAGGGGATTCACTATAGAAGGAGGGTAGGTAAGGATGCAGGTTAATATCTTTGGCAAGCCTCGTTGCGGGAAGTGCGTGACCACCAAGAAGAAACTCTCGCACTTTCTGGGCCGGTGGGGAATTGTGGACAAGGTCGCCATGACCTTCTACGACATGAGCACGCCCGACGGCCTGGCCGAGGGCGCCTACAACGACGTCCTCAACATCCCCACGGTAATCATCCGTGACGGGGAAAAGGACCTCGCCCGGTGGGACGGTGTCGTCCCCAAGACCGAAGAGGTCAGAATGCACCTCCAGGATCGAGCGGATGCTGCCGCCCATTAAGGGGTTCATCCCGAATACGCTGATCGACTGGGAGGGGAGAATCGCCTCGATCATCTTCCTCCCCGGCTGCAACCTGCGGTGCCCATACTGTCACGCCGGCCACCTCGTGGGCGAGCCCAACACGATCGAGTCGATCCCCTTCGACGCCCTGGAGGAAAAGGCCCGAAGCCAGAAAGGCTGGCTCGACGGTATCGTCATCAGCGGCGGCGAGCCGACGCTCCACCAGGGCCTGGCCGAGCTCTGTGAGAAGATCCGTTCCATCGGGCTCGCCGTGAAGCTCGACACGAACGGCACCCGGCCGGACCATCTCCGGTTCCTGATCGAGAACGGCTTGATCGACTGTGTCGCCATGGACGTCAAGGCGCCCCTCGACAAATACCCCGAGGTGACGCGCACCGACTGCGATGTCGAGGCCGTGCGCGAGTCGATCATGATGCTTCTCGACGGCGAACTCGAGTATGAGTTCCGCATGACCGTCTGTCCGGCGGTCTCGACAGAAGAGGATGTGATGGACACGGCCAAGGAAATCCGTGGGGCGCGGGTCTTCTACCTCCAGCAGTTCAACCCCGAGTTCGCCATGGACCCCTCCCTGCGTGATGTGCAGCCGTACACGCGGGAGCAGATGCGGAACCTGGCGGAGAAGGCATCCCGGTTCGTAAAGATGTGTGTGGTCCGGGGAGAACCTCTTCCCGTCGCAACGGATTGAGCGCGTGAAAGAAGCCCTCTATTACGAGAAGCTGGGGGAGAAAAAGGTCCGGTGCGGTCTCTGTCCGCAGTTCTGTAGGATCGAGGACGGAAAGACCGGCTTCTGCCGCGGCCGGCGCAACCGGGAGGGAACGCTCTACGCCGAGACCTACGGCAAGTGCACCTCGATCGCCATGGACCCGATCGAAAAAAAGCCCCTCTACCATTTCCACCCCGGCACGCACATCCTGTCACTGGGCACCCTGGGATGCAACTTCGCCTGCGACTTCTGCCAAAACTGGCAGATCTCCCAGGCCGCCCCTCCGCTCCAGGACATCCGCTCCACCGACGCCGTCAATACCGCACAGCGGGAGAACTCCATCGGCATCGCCTACACCTACAACGAACCCTTGATCTGGTACGAGTTCGTCCTCGACACGGCTAAGCTCGTCCACGAGAAAGGCATGAAGAACGTCCTGGTCACCAACGGGTACATCAACCCGGACCCGCTGGAGAAGCTGCTGCCCCTCATCGATGCGATGAACATCGACATCAAGAGCATCAACCCGACCTTCTACAAAGAACGATGCAAGGGCAAGCTGGGCCCGGTCCAGGCCACGGCCAAACGCGCCGTCGAGTCGTGCCATGTGGAAATCACGAACCTGATCATTCCAGAGCACAACGATTCAAAGCTGGAGCTGGGCATGTTGGCCGACTGGATATCGGAGAACCTCGGCGAGGACGTGCCCGTCCATCTCTCGGCCTATTCCCCGCGGCACAAGCTCCAGGCCAAGCCGACGAACGGCGAGACCCTGACCCGGGCCTACAAAATATTTAAGGAACGGCTGAACTACGTGTACGTGGGCAACATGCTCCTCTCCGTCGGGGCGGAGACCAACTGTCGCCAGTGCGGCGCCACACTCATCGCGCGCAGGGGATACCAGATCAGTATTCGCAACCTGTCCGAGGGCAAGTGCGGCGTCTGCGGGGCGCAGAACAATATCGTTACGTGACAAATGCCCCTTTCCCCGGCGGTATAAGGGGCGGTATGTATTTGTTTTCTGGGCCTTTTTGTGGTATAATTCGTGAGATTCGGTAAACCTCTCCTCCACCAGCCGGCGAACGAGGGAGATCCTCGTCCTCGCTGCTCGGGTTCCTTTTTTAAGAATTCGGCGCAGGCGGTGTATGGACAGACGGCATTAGGGGAGGCCAAACTGGGAGTGCAATGCAACTATCCAAATTAGAGCTCGTCGGCTTCAAGTCGTTTGCGGACAAGACCGAGTTTTGCTTTGAGCCCGGCGTCACGGCCTTCGTGGGGCCGAACGGTTGTGGGAAGAGCAACATCGTCGACGCTGTCAAGTGGGTCCTCGGCGAGCAAAGCGCCAAGTCTCTCCGCGGCAACGAGATGCAGGACATTATTTTTAACGGCGCCGTCGGGCAAAAGACAAAAAGCTACGCCGAGGCGTCGCTCACCATCCTGAACCACAAGAAACTCCTTGCCATCGAGTTCGACGAGGTCTGCGTCACCCGCCGGCTCTACCGATCAGGGGAGTCCGAGTATCTCCTCAACAAACAACCCTGCCGGCTGAAGGACATCCGTGAGCTGTTCATGGATACCGGCGTCGGGTGCGACGTCTACTCCGTCATCGAGCAGGGCCAAGTGGACCGCCTCGTCGCGGCCAACGCCAAGCAGCGCCGGATCGTCTTCGAGGAGGCCGCCGGCATCAGCAAGTTCAAGGCCAAGCGCGAGGAGAGCCGCCGCACCCTCGATCGCGTCAAGCAGCGACTGGAGCACGTGGCCCACGAGTTCCAGTGGGTCCAAAAGGAACTCCGCTCCGTCCAGATCCAGGCGGGCAAGGCCCGAAGCTACAAGGAGGCCGAGGCCCAAGTCCGCGAGCTGACCATCGCACTCTCCCTCACCGAGCACATCAAGCGAAAAGCCCAGGAGAAGGAGCTCAGCGGCCGGATCGAGACCCTGGCAACACAGCAAGAGGGGGCCCAGAACGCCGTCACCTGCATCGAAGCCGAACAGGCCCAGATCAATGCGGATGTCGTAACCCTGGAACGCAAGCTCGGCGCCGCACGGACCAACCAGAGCGAGACCCACAGCCGGATCAGCGCCGCTGAGGAGCGCGCCCGTGTCGAGCAGAACCGCATCGCCGACCTCGAGGAGCGCGAGGCGGCGGCCCTCGAAACGGAGAAAACCGTACGGGCGCGGATAGACGACCACCAGGACGAACTTGCGCGAAGGGAACGCCTCCGCGACCACTTCGCAAATGTGATTGAGGAGAAGGCCGAGACCCACGAGACCCTCGCCGCGACCCTCGATGAACTGACCAAGGGGTGCGCCGGTCTCGAACAGCAGATCGAGAGACGAAAGACCGCGACCATCGACAAGGTCGCCAGTGTATCAAACCTGTCGAACGAGATATCGACCCTGTCCGCGCGGCGCGCATCGTCGGAGCACAACATTGCCCGCCTTCGCCAGCGGCAGGAAGACGTCTCGCGCACCCTTGAAGAGGCCCTCGCCAGGGAAGACGCCCTGACCCGCGAGCGGGAGGACCTTGCCGAGCACATGGCGCGGCTGCAGGAGACATTTGCCCGCAAGGAACAGGACTTGGAGCGCGGAGAAAAGGCGCGCACGGCTATTGAAGAGCGCCTGCGCCGCGAACGCGAAGAGCAGGTCAAATGCGAATCGCGGCGGTCGGCCCTGCAGGAGATCGAGGCCCGCGCCGAGGGGATCGGCGAGGGCGTCCGCGCCGTCATTGCCGAGGCGGCGCGCGAGGGCGCCGCCCTGGCCGGCGTGAAAGGGATCGTCGCCGACTTCATCAAGGTGGATCTCGAGCACGCCCTGGCCATCGAAACCGCCTTGGGCGACCGGTCGCAGTTCATCGTCACCAGGACCACGGCCGACGCCACGTCCGCCATCGCGTTCCTCAAGAGTACCGACAGCGGCCGGAGCGGCTTCCTGCCGATGGACCGCATCGCCCCGAAGGACGGCCTCTCCCCCGAGCTCCTCTCCGAGCCGGGCGTCATCGGGCGCGCGTCCGATCTGGTGCGCGGCGTGGAGGAGGACCGGCCGCTCTTCGAGCACCTGCTCGGCGACACGATCGTTGTGGACAACTTCGATACCGCGCTGCGTGTGAGCGGCAATGGCGGGGCACGCCACCGGATTCTGACCCTTGCCGGCGAGCGCATGGAACCGGCCGGGGCCATTGTCGGCGGCACGCGGCCCGCCGGCGACCTGATCACCCGCCGCAGCGAGCTGGCCGGTCTGGAGGGGCAGATCGCAAACCTGAGGCAGAGCGTGGCGCTCCTCGAATGGGAACGGCGCCAGAGGGTCGCCGCCTTGACAAAGGCCCGCGAGGAGATGCAGACGCTCAAGGCCCAGGTGGACGAGTGCCACATCGAGCGTGCGGCCAAGGAAAACCAACTGGCGCAATGGACCGAGCGCCGAGAGAAGTCCGCTGAAGAGCACTCCGTCAACGAGAGCGAGATCGAGGCCATCCGGGCGGAGATGGATGAAAGCCGCCGGCGCGAGGCCGAACTGCGCAACGAGATCGAACGGATCGAGGCGGAGCGCGCCCAGATCGAAAACGAAGTGGGCATCGGACAGGAGACGCTCAGGGACCAGCGCGAGATCCGTGCGGATGTGGATGCGGAGGCGCGGGACCTGCAGACCGAGCTCGCCCGCCTGAGGAGCGACCAGGCCAACCGCCTCGGCCGGATCGAATCCATCGAGCGGCTCATCGCCGAACACGTGATCCGCGCCGATGCCGCCGCCGCCGAGGTGAAGCTCTGCCGACGACGAAAAGCCGAAGCCAAACAGGAAATCGAAGCCAGCAAGAAGCTCGCGCAGGAGCTGACGCTGCAACAGGAAGAAATCAAGAGGCAAATCGAGCAGCTTATCACGGCGCAAAACGAGGCCGAGGAGCGGAAACAGGCCATCGAAGCCGCTCGCCGGGAGGCGCAGTCGCAACTGGCCGAGATCAGCGGCAAGCTCCAGGAGCTGCACGTTCATCAGGCCCAGTGCAGGACGGAGATCAACGCCCTGGAGGAACGGGCCCGCGAAGGGTATGAAATCGACCTGGCCACCCTGGATCCGCAGGACATCCTTCCCCAGGACTTCGATCCCGATGCAACCAAAGAAGAGATCCACAAACTGCACGAGAAGATCCGGCGCCTCGGCGCCGTGAACCTCGCGGCCCTCGACGACCAGAAGACGCTTCAGGAGCGCGTGGACTTCCTCACGGCCCAGCGCGAGGACCTGAACAAGTCCGAGCAGGACCTCTACCGCGTGATCCGCCACCTCAACCGGGAGTGCAGGGAGCGGTTCATGAAGACCTACGAGGCCGTCCGGGAAAACTTCAAGGTCCTGTTCCGAAAACTTTTCGGCGGCGGACGAGCCGACATCATCATCGAGGAGGACACCGACGAAAACAGCGACCCCCTTGATGCAGGCATCGAGATCGTCGCTCAGCCGCCCGGCAAGGCCCCCAGCAGCATCTCGCTCCTCTCCGGCGGCGAGCGAACGCTGACGACCGTCGCCCTGCTCTTCGCCATTTTCAAGGCCAAGCCGAGCCCCTTCTGCATCCTTGATGAGATCGATGCCGCCCTGGACGACAAGAACGTCGGGCGTTTCGTGGAGTTGCTGCAGGAGTTCCTGGGCGACTCGCAGTTCATCGTCATCACCCACAACAAGCGGACGATGAGCGTCGCCGACATCCTCTACGGCATCACCATGCAGGATTCCGGCATCAGCAAGCGTGTGGCCGTCAAGTTCGAGCGCGGCGAGCCCGTCGCCGGAGACCCTGTCTCCACCGAGCACCTGAACGGTTGACGCCCACGAAGCCGCGAGGCATCGTTCGGGATGGTATGGCAGCCAGCTCTTGAACTCGCGCGGGGCGCTCCACGTGCGAAGCCGTTTCTTGTCATTCACAAAAACGAAGAAGTGCACCCGCTCCTTCGGCGTCTTCTGCTTCATATCGATCTTCCACGTCCCTGCGATGTGCACCCACTCGCCCGCGCGGAAGTTGAGGCGCGCCTGGCCGCCGCAGGGCCAGTCGGCCTTCAGGCCGGCGGGGTCGTCGATGTGCAGGCGGGTGGATTCGGCGGCGAGGCAGAGCGGGGCACAGAACATGACGCGATGCAGACGAGTCGCATCATGGCCTCTGTCCTCACCTTTCGGGAACGATCCCGATCTTCTCCACGGGAATCTGCTTGAAGCCGAGCTTCAATGCCGGCGAGTCGGGCTTCAGGCGGAAGTCTTCCTTCGACACATCCTCGAACATCGGGTCGGCGACGATGGAGTCCTTGTCAAAGCCCCACTCGCGCCACTTTTCCCAGGGTGCAGCGGTGATCTCGGGTGGTTTCCCCGTCTTGATCCAGTACAGGTTGAAGTCGATGAGAAAGTCCAGATCGGGTTTCCACCTCGACGTCCGCACCGGGGCCGGCGGGTCGAGGTCCGAGTAGATGATGTTGCGCAGCAGCTTGTTGCCCTTGTACTTGCCCAGGTAGTTGTTCAGAAAGATCAGGGAGTCGCTGCCGTTGGCGAAGATATTGTTCTCGATGTGATTGTCCCATCCCCCGTTGACCATGATCCCGCCGCGCACGTTGCGCAGGACGATGTTGTTGGTCACGGTCTGGTTGCTCGAGTAGCCGTCCAGATAGATACCCCAGGAATAGAAAGGCGTGTGCCACACCTTGTCCTCGGTCACCTTCAGGCCGATGGAATCGACGACGAGATTGTTGTTGATGACATTCGGCGTCGTCGTGGTGTAGGTCTCGATTGCGCCGGTGTCATTGGTTTCCAGATTCGTGCGCCGGACCTCGTTGAACTCGATGCGGTTGCCTCTGCACTTGCGCTTTAGCGAGATGCCATAGCGCGGCACGTCGTGTATGTAGTTGTGCGAGATGATGTTCTCATGCGTTGTCTCGCCGTAGAAGCCGGCCACGTGGGCGTAAACAAGGCCGATGTGGTGGATGTGATTTCCGGATATGATGTTGCCCGTCGGTCCCGATCCGGCCTCGCGTTCTCCGGGCAGCTTGAAGCCGCCGGTCTCTGGATCGTCGCCGATCAGCATTTTTCCCTTGCCGGTTTGTCCACAGAGAAACACGCCGCCCTGGCCCACATATCGCACCGTGTTTCCGACGAACTCGTTCTGGTCCGTGGCTCCCACGCCCACCAGGGCCCAGCCGCCGAGGTGTTCGAAGGTGCAGTCCTGTATGCGGTTATGGGCCGCGTCCTGCATGGCGATGGCGCCGTCGGGGGGATAGTAGAGGCTTGCGATGGCCGGCGAATACTGCGTGTCCTTGAATGTGAATCCGCGAAAGTGAATATATTCCGTGCGGTTTTCGGCGCTGTCGCCTCGAAGGAACACGATCCGCTTCATCGCCGGTGCGACGACTTCCTTGCGGGTGAAGTCTGCGTCTTCCGGAAGATACGTGAGCACGCCGGTTGCCTTATCGAGATAGAATTCCCCCGGCGCGTCGAGGGCCTCGCGAACGTTGGCGATGAAGAAGCGATTGCCCACGCGAAGGTCCGCCTGGCATTTCGGTTTCAGGAAAATCGTTCGGGTTTCCTCGTCGATCCGGTCGATGCGGTTGATGCTGTTCACCCATCCCCACGCGGGGAAGATGTGGATCTCTTTGTCGGGCGACTTCGGCCACGCCTTGACCGCACCCTCGGGATAAAAGAACCGGTCGTACACGCGAGGCAAGCTCACCTTCATTTGTTTGCCTTCCGCTTTCGCGAATGCCTCGGCCTGCACGAGGATGAGATGTCCGCCCGGCGCGGGAGGGGCGAGTTGGGTTCCCTTGGGCGTGTAAGCCGGGTCGTCCGTCAGACAGAATGCGTCGAAATTGATCCCGCCGCCCTTCAGATTCGTCCAGCGCAGGATGCGCTTCCCGGCCTTCAGGTCAAGCGCCGCGCACTCGCTCCACTTGAAGCGCTTCCAGTTCCCCGTCTCCGCCGGACCGTTGAGGACGATCGGCTCGCCGCCGTCCACGGAGAATCCCGTTTGCCCCGCCATGCCGTCCCTGCCGAAGGGCTTCATCTTGACGGCGGCGTAGAGGAAAAGGCGATACCGACCGTCCGCCGGGACATGGACCTCCCACTCGATGAAGTCGCCGCGGTTGTGGATGTTTGTCACAGACGCGCCGAACGCTCCGCCTCCCATGGGTTGAGGTTTGTCCACGAGAATCCACCCGCCCTTGATCGGGTCCTTCTCGTCGTAGTTCGGATGCCGTGCCTGATGCTGTCGCCGGTCGCCGACGCGCAGTTGCCGGAAGTACCAATGGCCCGCCTTTACGTCCGGGAGGGTGGCCGCGTAAAGCCCATTGCCCACCGGCTTCCAGTCGGTGATCGGTCTCCCGCCGCTGAGCACCACCTCCTCACCCGGGCAGGCCACGTAGGAAATCGTACCGTTCTCGTTGCCGGAGTCCTTAGGGCCGAAGGTAAGCGCTTCCGGCAGGTAGTACGTTCCGCCTCGGACCATGACGATAATGTCCTTGGTCTTCGGGGTGATCTTTCGGACGGCGTCGCGGGCCCTCGCCAGCGTGGCGAAAGGGCCGTCGGTCTTGCCGGCATTCGGGGCGGGCAGCTTCCCCGACCAGGAGTCACTGCCGTTCGTGGCGACGTAAAAATTGGCGTTCGGGACCTCCGCTGCGGTCAGTTCGGACGGCATTCCTTCACATCCCAAGAGAACGATAATGGCAAATGCGAACGCGACGTGTGCTCTCATTGACCCTCCTCCGCCAAAATCTCTGTCATGGTACACAATTATCCACACAGAGGTAATGAAATCCAGTATAATGCCCGGGGCAATGTATCGCTGTCCTGGTACGGAGGGTAACGCAATGGCGAAACGATGGATGATCGTTCTGGCGCTCGTCCTCATCGCAGCTTCGGCCGGGGCGCAAGAGGAGCAGGTAGTCAACATCAAGGTCTGGCTCGACGACCAGGAAAACGGCGGCTGGTCCGGCAACCACAACTCCACGCACGAGAAGGACGGCGAGGGGGTTCTCCTGAAGTCGGGTGATGAGAGCACCTACGGCTCCTGCTTCCGCACCCTGGGCGAGATCGACATCGACAAACACCCCTTCTTCGTCGTCGAGGTGGACAAGGCCGAGGGGGCCTTCGGCTGCAAGCTGATCAACGGGGCGAAGAAGGACAAGCAGGTGATCTTCCATCCCACGCCCGGCAACCGAACCTTCGTCACCTACCTCCCCGCGCAGACGGGCTGGAGCGGAACGATCCCCCTCAACATAGGTATTTATTGCCACGGGCAGAACAAATCCCTCCGCGTCAAGTCCATCCGGTTCATCGGCGGGCCAACGCAGGAGCTGATGGAGAAGTACGACCAGGTCCGCAACCTGCTCTACAACTCCAGCTTCGAGATGGACAAGCCCGAGCAGCCGCCCATCCAGACGTGGCATCGCCTCGGCAGCTACATGCCGTACGAAACGCCCTGGCGCATCGCCACCGGCGAGGCCTTCCACGGCAA
>JAADGH010000022.1 GCA_013152475.1 Planctomycetota bacterium | reverse complement strand
GGGGCTGGAGGAGATACATCTGCCCGGACGTGTCGTTCGTCCACAGCGGCTTCCCGTCCTCGGCGCGGACGGCGTGGATGAAGACCCCCTCCGCCGGAAAGATACCCGCGCAGAAGTAGGCCACACCATCCTCGACCATCACCCCCGCCCGCATGGGCCAGAGCGAGATCATCCGGCCATGTCCGAGAATCCTCTCATCGCCGGGGGCGGCCCGGCGCTTCCAGACTTCCTTGCCGTCCGCCGCGTTAAGGCAATAGGCCCAGCCATCGTCCGACGCCACGTAGACCCGCCCGTTCGAGACGGTCGGCGCGATCCGGATCGGCCCGCCGGTGAAGGCGGCCCACCGCTCCTCGCCGGTCTTCGCGTCGAGGGCGTAGACTTTGTTGTCGGCCGACGAGCCGAAGTAGAGCACATGGTAGGCCGTGTCGAATCGCACGCGCGAGGGCTTCGCCTGCGGCTCGGGCCAGGCGGGCTGGGGCGCGTACCGGGCGATGAAGGTCCACTGCTCGCCGAGCGGCATGGCCGGCTGCTCGGCGGTAACGCCGCTGCGGTGGTTGTCGTGCAGGTAGGTGGGCCAGTCGGCGGCGGCGACGACGCCCAGGAAAAGGAGCGTCCCGAGGAGAAACAGCAGGCTTACTCTTCGCCGGACCATGTGGAATTCCTTCTGGGGAACGGAGTCATAAGGGTCCCCCTCCATCGGTCAGGACCTGGCTCAGGTGGAGCACGCGGACCGGCAGGCGCTTCTGCGAGATGCCGTAGCGCAGGTGCATGATGCAGCTCGGGCAGGTGGTAGCCAGGATGCGGGCGCCCGTCGTCTCGACGTTGCCCATCTTCCGGTCGAGGGTTTTCTCCGACAAGCCATAGTGCGCGATGCAGTACGACCCCGCCCCCCCGCAGCACCAGTCCGCCTCCGGCAATTCGATGTACTCAGCCCCCTCCGTCGCCTGTATCAGATCGCGCGGCTGCTTCGTGATACCCTGATACCGGCTCAGGTGGCAGGGGTCGTGGAAGGTGATCGTGGCCTTGTCTGCCATCGGCGCCACGTCCGGCTCCAGCTCGACGGCGAGCTCGGTGAAGTCCCTCACCTTGGCAACCACCTTCTCCGCCCGCGCGCGCATCTCGTCGTCCTCGTCGAAGCGCTTGGGGTATTCCTTGAGGAACGAGCTGCAGCTCGAGCAGTCGGTCAGGATCACGTCGGCGTCCAGCTTCTCGAAGGCATCGATGTTCTGCCGGGCCATGGTGCGCACGGCCTCCAGGTCGCCGTAGGAATGGGCCGGCAGGCCGCAGCAGCAGTGGTCGAAGGTCATCACGTCGCACCCGTTGCGCGTCAGGAACTCGATCGTCGCCGCGCCGACCTCGGGCATGGCGAAGTTGATGGCGCAGCCGTTGAAGTAGGCCACTCTTGCCCGCACACGGGGGGGAGTGAGGGACATCTCCGGCAGGATGTCCTGCAGGAAGCGCCGCGGCGCTTTTTCCACGAGCTGCTCGGCCTTCATCATCTGCTTGCCGAAGAGGCCGAGGATGCGCGTCAGGCGCACGAGCCCCGACAGGCCCGTGCGCTTGCCCAGTGTAAGGAAGCGCATGGTATGTGTCATCCGCCGCCGGTCGGGGAGGAATTCGCGAAACAGAAACTTCAGGATCGCCGGCTGGCCGTGTTCGCGATAGTAGGCGTTCCGAGCGGCGACGATGATCTCGTCGGTCCGCACGGCCGGGAAGCAGTGGGCCGTGCACGCCCGGCAGAGGAGGCACTCGAAGAGCGGGGCGTAGAGGTCCTTCGTGAGCGGCAGCCGTTCCTCCAACACGTTGCGACACAATACGTTCCGCCCGCGCGCGACCGACGCCTCCATGCCCGTGATGGCATACGTCGGACACGCCGTCTGGCAGAACCCGCACCGGTTGCACCGCAGAACGGCGTCGTATTGCTGCTTCAGGATTTGCTCGGTTTCCATATCTTGACCATAGCAGAAACACGGGGGCAGTGCAAGAGGCGGGGGCGATGGCGGACCCTGGAATCCGGATTGTATTTTCATTATGATGATATGACATGCGATGTGCCACGCTCAAACTTATTTGAGCGTGTTTTTTGTGACCGTTGGATACCATGAAAGGAACACGAATGCCGCAACCGAACATCGTCTTCGTCCTCACCGACGACCAGGGCTACGGCGACCTCGGCTGCGCCGGGAACCCGATCATCCAGACCCCGAACATCGACAAGTTCCATGGCCAGTCCGTCCGCTTCGCCAACTTCCACGTCGGCCCGACGTGCGCGCCGACACGCGCCGGCCTCATGACCGGACACTACTGCAACAGCACCGGCGTGTGGCACACCATCGGCGGACGATCTCTGCTCCGCGAGGAGGAGTGGACCCTCGCCAATGCGCTGCGCGGGGGAGGATACCGCACGGGCATGTTCGGCAAGTGGCACCTCGGCGACAGCCCCCCCTTCCGCCCCCACGAGCGCGGCTTCGACGTCTCTGTCTGCCACGGCGGCGGCGGGATTTCCCAAACGCCTGACTGGTGGGGCAACGACTACTTCGACGATACCTACCACGTCAACGGCGAGCCGCGGCGGTTCAAGGGATACTGCACGGATGTGTTTTTCGACGAAGCGATGAAATTCATCGAGGACAACCGCGAGCGCCCCTTCTTCTGCTACATCGCCACCAACGCCCCGCACGGGCCGCTGAACGTGGAGAAAAAATACAGCGAACCTTACTTGGACAAGACGAACCCCGACCGCGCGCGGTTCTACGGCATGATCACCAACATCGACGAGAACTTCGGCCGGCTCCGCGACAAGCTCCGCGAGCTCGGCATCGAGGACAACACGATCCTCATCTTCATGACCGATAACGGCACGGCCACCGGCTGTGCCCTCGACGGCAAGGGTTTCGTCACCGACGGCTACAACATGGGCATGCGCGGCAAGAAGGGATCGGAGTATGACGGCGGGCACCGCGTGCCGTTCTTTCTGCGCCACCCGACCGGCGGGCTGGACGGCGGCAGGGACATCCTGAATCTGACGGCCAACATCGACGTGATGCCGACGCTTCTCGACCTCTGCGGCGTGGACGTCCCCGAAGGGCGATCGTTCCATGGCAAGAGCCTGGCGCCCCTGCTCCGGGGAGAGGCATGGGAGGAGCGGACCCTCACGACCGATTCACAGCGTCTTGCCTACCCCGTCAAGTGGCGAAAGAGCGCGGTCATGACGGAACGGTGGCGGCTGGTAAATGGACAGGAGCTGTACGACATCACGACCGATCCCGAGCAGCGGCGCGACATCGCGACGGACCACCCGGGCGTGGTGGAGGCGCTCCGGGCGGAGTATGAGAAGTGGTGGGAGCTGTGCTCCGCCCAGTTCGACCGCGAGACGCCGATCCACGTCGGCGGCGGCGCGGGCGAGGCGGCGCTCTGCTGCCACGACTGGCGCAACGACGACTGCAATATCCCCTACATGCAGGGGCACGTCCGGGAGGGGATGGAGGCGAACGGCGTGTGGCACATCGACGTGCGGGAGGCGGGGGAGTATGTCGTCGATCTGTATCGCTGGCCCCGCGAGGCGGGCCATGCCGTGACGGCGGGCATCGACGGCGACGATATCGAATGGCGGCGCGACGTCATCGCCGAGCAGTATCACCGCTTCTACACCGGCGGCAAGGCCCTGGACATCCAGCGCGCCATCCTGGAGATCGGCGGAAAGCGGCACGAAACCGACATCGGCGAATCGGACCCATGCGCGACCTTCCACATCCACCTGGACAGAGGCCACACCCAGATCCGCACCCGTTTCACACGTCCGGGCGACGAGGCGGAACGTGGGGCTTACTACGCCCGCATTCGCAAGCGCGAATGATGTTGCGGCCGGTCATCGGCGCGCCTTCCGGTGCGCTGGCTGTTTTCGCTTTTGCGACGTCGAACATACAATCGTCCCGCCCTCTCCGATCTCTGCGATGAAGGCGTCAACGACTTCGGCGGAGAGGGCTGTCCCGCTGGCCTTCCTCAAAATCGCGATGGCTTCCTCCGGCGACCGCGCCTTCTGGTATGGCCGACTCGTGGTGACGGCGTCAAAGCAGTCCGCTACGCTGATGACCTTGGCGCCCAAAGGGATTTGCTCGTCGCGCAGTCCCAGAGGATAGCCCTTTCCGTCCGGGCGCTCATGGTGGTACCGCACATAGTCCCGAACAGGGCCGAGAAAGCTGAGGTCCTTGAGAATAGACACGCCGATGTCCGGGTGCTGTTGAATCTCATCCAGCATCTCCTCACGCAAGGCTGGGTTTTCATTGCTGAAGACCCGGTCGCTGAATCCGATCTTGCCGATGTCGTGGAGCATGCCCCCGATCCGAATGTTCTCCGCCTCCTCCTCGGGCAGCCCCATTCGGCGCGCGACCCGCTGCGAGTAGACCGCCACGCGCTGCGCATGCCCCTCGGAATATCTGTCCCGCGCGGCAAGCGCGTTGGCGATGGTCATGACCGTCTGAACAATCTCCTGCTTCAGCAGATCATTGAGCGTGCGAAGCTCGGCGATCAACTGCTCCAGGCGAAACTCTCTGGCCTCCACCTTCACCATCAACATCCCCATGGCCTCGGCAATCCTTCGGATGATCTCGGGGTGCTGGGGTTTCGTGAACTCCATGATGTCATCGGAGTAGTTGCCGTTGGCCACGTCCTCCATGATGGTAACCAGCTTCTCAACCTGCCGGGCCAGGACTTCGGGTTCGATGGGTTCGTTCTCCATCAGCGCACTTCAATGCTCTCAAGCCATGTGATTTGTATTCATCAAGGCTATCACACCCACGCAGCGGCATCAAGGCGAATCGGCTTTACTTTGCACCCCCTCAGCCACGAGGGGAGTAGCCGCAGGCTGAGGCCTGCGTCGATGCGGTCGCGCGCTCCTGCCCCGGAAATCCCGCACCCGTCGGGTGCGGCCACATATTCCTGCCTGATCTCCCTCCGTAACGAAGGAGGTACCTTACTTCTTCTTGCGCGCTCACATCTGTCCGTGGTATCCTATGGAGACAGGACCATGCTCGGTCCTCGGCGTTGGGTTTTGTTCCGGCAATGGGCGTTGTGATAAGAAAGGAGAGGCCGAATGGACGCAGAATCGGAGAAGGACCGTGACCGCGTGGAACGTGTCGAGACAGACGCTCTGCAGGCGAAGTGGGGGTGGTTCCTTCTGCTCGGTGTTGTCCTGCTTACCCTGGGGACGGTGGCCATTGTTCTGCCCCTCCTTGCCACCGTGACCATCGAGATGCTGCTCGGCTGGGTGTTTCTGATCGGCGGCGTTGCGCAGGGCGTTCACGCCTTTCACTCACGCCGGTGGGGTGGGTTCCTCCTGCGATTGCTGAACGGCGTTCTGGGTGTAATTGTCGGCGTGTTGCTCCTGGCCAATCCGCTCAAGGGCGTGCTCGCCCTGACGCTGTTGCTGGCCATATTCTTTGTCATCGAAGGCGTGATCAAGGGGATCGTGGCGCTGCAGATGCGTTCGATGTCCCACTGGGGGTGGGTCCTGCTCAGTGGGGTCATCGACGTGATTCTCGGCGGCTTCATCGGGTTCGAGTGGCCCGCGTCGGCGGCCTGGGTGCTGGGACTCTTTGCGGGCATCAGCCTGATCGTGAACGGCTGGTCGATCGTTGCGTTTGCGCTGATGGTCCGCGGCGGCGCGCAGGAGGAGGGCTAAAATTCAGCATGGTTGACTTCGCCTCTGAGAAAAGAGGATAGAAAGAGGTGGCCGCCCCTGGTGGCTGTCCATAGGATTCCGAATTCAGGTATCTTCCGGATTATGGCAAGGGTAGCGCGAGTCGTTGTACCTGCCGGGCCTGGAATAGAATATACTGTCCCCGAATTTCACTCAGTCCTTGAACAGTTCCTCCCACCGCAGATGCCAGAGCAATTTTTTCTGTTCCGCCAGCCGGTCGATGAGCTGCGTTTCGTCGTCCGGCTTGGCATCCTCGGGCTTTTCGGCGAGACGCTTCACCCACTCGGCGATCTGCGCGTGCAATTTGGACACCTGCTCGGACTCTCTTGCCGGATTGCCCAGCGCGGCTAAGAGCTTCTCCATCTCCGCCCGGCGCGCGCGCCACTCGTCCGCAAAGACGGCGCGGTTCACGAACTTCATCTCGCGGAGCGAGGCCAGTTGCGCCTCGGCGGTCTGCTTCATGTGGGCTACGGCCTCGGCGTTCTTCATGCCGAAGAAGGAATCCCACAGGATCATGCGCACCTGCCGGCCCTTCGGGTGCAGAGTCGTTGTCACACCGTACGTCCCCACCTTCACCTCACAGGCCGCCACATCCTCGGGAACGTAGAGGAGCGCCGAAGGCCCCTCGCTCTTCGGCGTGCCGACCTTGTGCACGTTGTCGTAGTAGGCCACCCACCACTCCGCCGCCGGTGTTAAGGTGACGTTGCTTCCCTGCTTCGCCGTGCGCTTGGCCGTAGCGATCTCCCGCTCGCCGTCGCGCGTGGCGCCGGCAGGGAAGTTGAGCAGGCGAATCCGCCACTCCGCCGGCTCGCCCTTGGGGAAGCAGCGCACCGAGCAGAACAGGCTCTTGCCCTTCGGCAATGCGATGAATGTGACCCGCCACGTGCCCTCTTTCCGCTCCCAGTCGAACACCACCGCCCCGCGCGCGCCCTGTTCGGTGGCGCGGATCGACTTGACCATCACCTCGCCGACCTGCTCGTCGCCCACATACAGGCGCATGAAACCGTTGGCGTACCAGTTCTGAGAGGCGGGCCGTGGCAGGCCGATCATGCCTTCGAGCGGCAGGACCTTCGGCGCATGCGACTTGTCGGTGTCCACCCAGTGCGTCAGACCGAATCGCGTCGCGCCCGTGTCGATGGTCGCCTTGTAGCTCACCCTGGGGTGGCCCTCGTGGCCGCGATAGCTGCCCAAACTGCCCTCGGTCGGGCCGGTGACATTTGCCGTGACGCGCGGCCCTTCCTCCGCCCACAGGGGCCCGGCGCAGAGAGCAACAGCAAGGATGACCGACGCAACAAGAACGGTTCTCATCTCACTCTCCCTCACATCCCGAACAGAACCTGGCGGGGCAAGCCCCACCCTACATTCTATCGCTTTACGACCTGGACCCTCGCCCGGGCGACCTGGCCCGAGATCACGTCGCGCGCTTCAATCTGCCACACCCCGACGGCCTCGTTCAGAGCCGGTGTCCATGCCCCCGCAAACTTCCCTTCAACGGCCTTCACGTTCCGGGCGTAGCAATGCACCTCCCGGCCTTTCGGGTCGAGGAACGTCAGCCGGAAGACGTGAAGCCCGGGCTTCCCCTCGATCTTGACATCCACCTCCACCGGGGCCGCCTGCCCCTGCGCGATTTTGCCCGGAACGGCCAGCCCGATCCCCGTCACACGATACGGCAGCAGCGCGAAGAGCTTCGCCCGGCCGGGCTGTAGGTCCGTCTCGCAGCGATCGGCATGGCCGAGGTATTTCCCAGACCGCAGCTCATAGATGTGCGCCGTCCTTGGAAAGTGGACCCGAACGGCCTTCGGCGGGGGCAGCGTCGCCGCCTTGAACGTATAGGCCCAACTGATTCGCGGCAGGGCCGGGAGCACGCCAACCAGCTCGCCGTCGCCCTGCTTAAACCGGCTGATCTGGCAGGCGGGCACGGCGGGATCGACCGTGACCGGGGCCTCGGCGCCGCTGCGCTTGAGCAGGTCGCGCATCAAGGCGCGCATGGCCGCGCCGCCCTCCCAGCCAGGGTAGTCGATCTTCATGTCCTCTTCCTTGCACCGGCCGAACCACCAGGACTTGCGGAGGTCGTAGTAGGCCCCATAGGCGAAGTTGAGCAGCACAGCCTTTCCCTTGCCGGTGGTATTCACAATCAACGCCGGCGTCTCACCCGCCTTGCCGCATGGCCTGCCGGACGTCACCTTGAGCGATTCGTCCACGGCATAGTCGGGCAGCTCACCGGCGAAGGCGATTCCCTCGCCGCCGTCGATGCGGATCGCAGTTGTCTTGAAGGCCGCCTTGGAAGCATAGCGCACACCGAAGACCCTATCGAGCCCCCCGGCCGGGCGAGGCGTTCCGTGCTGGTTCGTCACGGCGGGACGCACATCGGCGATCACGGTCCCGCCGCGCTCGACGAAGGCGCGGACCTCCGCGATCTCCGCATCGGTCATGGCCTGGGCCATACAGAGGAAGAGCACCTTGAACCGTCCCTCTCTCAAGATGCCCTTCTCGACCTCTTCATCCGCCACGAGGCGATACTGCAGGCCGATGTCTTCAAGAATGCAGCTCAGGGCCGCGTAGGCGCTGTCGATCTTCGGCATGCCCTTGGTGATCGTGTTCACGTGCACGCTCGGGGCGGAATACAGGATGCCGATGCCGTCGTCCTCGTATTGCGACAGGATCATCAGCTTGCCGACGCCGCGCTGGATCTCGTTGATCTCCTGGCAGTTCGCCTCGAAATAAGGATAGAGGGACAGGTCGAAGGCCATGACGCCGCCGGCGCCGCCGTATCCCATCCAGATCCAGAAGGAGTTCGCCCCGCGAAAGAGCGTCATCCACGGGAACCATCGCATGTACGGCTCGTTCATGTTGGAGGGGTACCCGCCGTTCCACCCGCCGCCGAAGAGCATGTTCGGCGGCCCGAAGTCGCGGACGGCGTCTACGATGAAACGGCGGAAGTAGATGTTGTTCAGGTCCATCGCCTGCATCAGCTTGTAGTGGTCGGCGGCGTGGTAGCTGTCGATGCGCGTGTCTGACCCCTCATACCCGACGCGCGCACTGGGGACGATGCCCTTGATGAGCGTGCGGCTGGATGCGTAGATCCCCGCCCAGACCGACTCCATGTGGCGGCGCTGGTCGACCCACGCCGCGTAGTTGCCGGTCTTCTTCGCCTCGGCCAGCTTGCCGGGCATGACCTGGCCCCATGAGGTATAGGACGTGCCGTACTCCTTGTTCAGCTTGTCCAGCTCGCCGTACTCCTTCTTCACAAACTCCTGGAACGAGGCGATGCACGTCGGCGAGAAGCACAGCTCGTAGTTGCCAGAGACGAAGTGGCATTCGTCGCCGAGGGAGAAATCATTCGTAGAGAACGGCGCCGCTTCCTCGGCCTTCTTCGTGAGCCGGTCCTTGACCTTGGCCAGGTACTCGGGGTCGGTCAGGCAGGGATCCCGGACGAAGTCGCCCTTCGCCCGCCCCCGCTTCGGGTTGTATCCGTCGGTTTTGGTGTCGGTGAACCGGATGGCATAGGGCAGGTGCCACAGGTTTTCGAGGGGGGCCCACTTGCTAAAGCTCGTGTATTGCGTGTCGATGCCCTTGCGATAGAATTCGCGGGCGATATACCGCGAGATAAACTCGTTCCCGGACAGGCTCTGCCACATGATAAAGCGAACGTCCTCGCGGTCGGGATAGAAATCCGAAAGGGGCACGAACATCCGCTTTGCATCCACGACTTCCTCGCCCTTCACCAGGTCGGCTGAGATCGTTTGGAGGATCGAGAGCGTGCGAACGCCCTTCAGCGAAAACTTCGCCTCGGTCTGACCTTCCTTGAGAGGGATGCCTGCCGTGGCCAGCAGGCGGCCGAAGTTGTCCCGCCATGCCATGCGAAGCGCCATGCCGTCCTGGACGCCCTCCAGGGATACAATCCCGGAGATCGCTTCGCCGACCGTGAAGCTCTCCTTCGCCGGTTTGAGCTCAGCGATCCGGCTCGATGACGTGACGAAGACACCGACCGATCCCCAGCCCGCCACCTTCTCCCCTTTCATCACCCACAGATCGGCGAAGCACCGCCCCGCCGGAACGGCGGGGAACGCAAACTCCGCCGCGCTCTGCCCTGCGGCAACGTCGGCGGCCCGTTCCTCGGTGTGCAGGACATGGTTGTCGCTATTGCGCAGGACGAATCTCAGCTTCACCTTTCCGGCGGTCTCCTTGGCCCGGAGCTGGAACGTGACGCGCCGGTCCTTCTCCGCGGAGCGATCCACCATGACGACGGGCGACGCCGAAGCCACGAGCACGGGGGCTTCCTTCTGCGCGGCCCAGAGGATCGCCTTGATTGCAAGGGACAGGTAATAGTCGTAATCGAGGGCCTTGTCTTTGAAGGGGTCGCCTGCGGCGCCGGGGACCATGCCCTGGAAGCGCGGGACGCGGATGCCCCTGAAAAACAGTAGCCGCCCCTTGCCGAAGGTGGCGTGCTGAACGTACTTCCCGACCAGGCCGTTTGCATCGGCCATTGAAGCGAAGGCCGGAAGCGCAGGGAAGGGAACGCCGCCCAGGACCGCTTCGCTGGCGGGTGCGCCCTGTCCCGCCTTGTCCTTCCTCTTGAGCGCACGGTTGAGATAGGGCTTGCCCCCATCGCGGACGAAGCCCGCGAGTCCCGCGCCTGCCTTCACCTTCTTGAGGATTTCATACTGGCAGTCGAGGGGCAGGATGTTCCAGCGTATGCCGGCGACGACGATGACGTCCACATCGGCCTTCAGGAGCTCGCGGAGCCGGTCGGCCATCTCTTCCTGCGTCGTTCCTTTGATCGCCAACCGCCACCACTTGTCCTCCGGCGTCAGGCCCAGTTGCTTGAGCGATTCTGCGGCGAAAACTTTGTAGTCCATGGACAGCCGCTGTGCGATCTCGACGACCTCGCGCATGGCGTTTCGGTGGGTGATGAAGAGGACGCGGACGGGACCCTTTGCATAGGGTTTTGCCCAGGGGATGTGGGGGGTAACCACCTCTTCCGTCGGCTCGAAGAACCTCTTGTAGTACTCGTAGCGTTTTTGCCCATCGGCCGAGACAAGGGCCGTCAGCAGCAACGCGCCGATCAGGACAAGGCCGATGTGCCGTCTCATGTTCATCCTCCCTGGCAGGGACCCTTACAGAACAGTACTGGATGTCGCCCCGCAGTTGCGTCCCTCTTGTGGGGGAAAAGAGGGGTGCACCCTGTGGGGTGTCCTCCTTATACCCCCCTCAGGCGGCCTTGTCAACCATGAGGGCCGTCTGAACGAGGTCGGCGCCGGGGATCACATATCTGAATGTCATTGCGTCCTCCAGAGATTCTGTCTATAATCCCATGCAAACGGGCCGCTTCCCGCGCGAAGCGTCTCGTGCTGTCCGCAACGGCTCAGGCCGCTGCGGATGGGATACCGTGTGCTGGGTGTTGACGAGAACGAAGGAAACGGATACGGAGGTGATGTGTCATGGCCAAGACAGTGATCGATCCAGGCATCTGTGGCTTTATGGCAGAGGTGGTCGCCACAATGAACGGTGACATGTGTTCGCTGGAGATTACTTGCGACTGTGAGCCTATTCAGAAAATGGCCGAAGAGTTGCCGCAGGTCGACCCGATGACCGAGATCGGCTTCCACGGTGACGGGCCTCTTACTCTGAGAATGTTTGCCAAACACTGCCCTCATCCATCATGTCCCGTGCCCGCAGGGATACTGAAAGCGGTTGAAGTGGAGGCGGGTCTTGCATTGGCAAAAGATGCGAGCATAAAAGTAACGAAAGCCAATGAGTGAATCCGTTTTGCCATCGCAGGGCGAATGCAGGAGGCGAGCAGCACGCTTAGGCCGACCCGCGCCACCAGCCGCGCTCTATTTTACACAGGATTTTGCATACTCATTTGTCGTCCTCACTTGCCCTCCGGCTTGCGAAAGACCAAGCGTCCGCCTCGCGTCAGATCCCACGTCTCCCCCAATGTGCCGGCGAACTGGATGAAGGCGTTGTTCTCGCTGCGGTAGACGGTCACATTCAGGGGCAGCACGGCCTTGTCTGCCGGTGTGAAGCGCAGGGCCTCGAAGGGGATGGCCCACTCGGAGCGCCAGAGCTTCTTGCCCACGGCGGCGGCGTACTTTGTCGCTTCAGCGAAGGCCCTCGCCTCGGCCTCCGATGCCCCGCCGATGGTGAGGCTGTCAAGCTTTCCGTCGGTGAATCCCCGGAGCACGTAGGTCACGGGCTTCCCGTCCGCCCGCTTGCCCTCCACCGCGAGCTCCACGCCCTCGTCCTTGCCCCACGCGCCGCCAAGTTTGCGGTCCTCCGGGAACATGCTGACCACCGAGACGCCGACATACAGATGGGTCGCGTCGGCGCAGAACTTTACCATAAGCGGCGCGCCGCGCGCACGGCGCTGGTCGGGCAAGTCGTAAAGCCCCTGTCCGCCGGGCGGCCATTCGTCGCCCCCGAGCTTGCCGTCCAGGACGGGCGGCTTCGGCATGGGCGTGACATTGGCATAGCGCGGTTTGTCCCGCTGTTTCCGCGGCTTGGTGGGCATGGCGTCGCTGATAGCCGGTTCTGTCTCACCTGCCTGGACGATCAAGTTGCCCTTCCATTCGGCGATGGCGTCTGGGTCGTTGATCTTCAGCTTTCCGTTTAATTGAAAGATGTTGCCGGTGACCCGAAACCCGGCGCTGCGGGCGAAGGACAGGTCCATGTCGCCGTCGCAGATGAAGACGTTGTCGCGCAGGATGCAGTTGAGCGTCATGTGGTTGTGGCTGGGTCGTCTTACACCGATAGAAACGTTTTTCTCCACGATGCAATCGCGGGCCTTCTCATCCAGATAGTAGGACGAGACACCGTAGCCTTTCCCCTTGGCGACGATGTCGCGGACCACGTTCCGCCGGATGATGGCCCGCGTGGGGCCGCCGTAGATCGCTGCGCCGTCGTGGAGCTCCTGCATGCAGTGGTGGAGCACGTTTTCCTCAACCAATGTGCCCGTGCCGCCGATGCATATCCCGGAGTAGGTCGTGTGGTGGATCTCGTTGCGGCGGATCACGTAGCACCCCCTGCGGCCGCCCGCCGTCAGGCCGATGGCGCTGGGATAGATCAGGCCGATGTGATGGATGCGGGTGTTTTCGACGCGTCCGGTTCCGTCACCGAGTCGGCAGCCGCCGGCGCCGAGATGGTGCAGGCGGCAGTTCTCGATCTGAACCTCTTTCGTGCCCCAGTCGCGAATGGCGTGGCCGGCGGTGTTCGTGATCTCGACATCCATGATGCGGATCTTCTCGCCCCGAAAGAACTCCAGCGCGCCGCGATATGCGCCTGCGCCGAAGCCCCCGGCCTTGCATGGCGTCGTGGTGGTGGAGAGCGTCAGCGAACGCAGCGTGACATCGCGCACCGGCTTGTTTTTCTGGCCTTGCATACGGATGATGGTTTCGACGCAGGGGGCAACGACGAGGGCCTTGGTCATGTCCTCGCCCTGCAGCGGCCAGTAAACGATCCGGCCCGCGTCACGGTCCAGATACCACTGCCCTGGCTGTTTCATTCCCTCGCGCACGTTCCAGACGACGTAGGTATTCACGCGGAACGCGCCGGGGGGACTCTTGGCGGGTGAAGAAAAGGTCAGTGTACGTGTCTGCGGATCGTGAGCGGCGAGGCCGACCATGGACTCGTCCCACATGTGGTAGACGGTGATCTCCGCGTTGCGCACGCTGAGCCACGGCCCCAGGTCCCCCGCGCGGTACTTCATGGTGGTCAGCTCTTTCTTTGTGGGCTTGCGCTCCCACCCGCCGCCGGCCGAGCTCATCCAGCGCACCGGAAAGCGCGACTCGTGCTCGAAGCGTCCCTTTTCCGGAAGGCGCGCGCGAGGGCACAGTCTGTCATTGACCACCAGCGCACGGAAATCCCACTTGCCCTCCTTGACCTCCGGGACATCCGCCGCCCAGAAACGCTCGCCATCCTTCTTCCAACCGTTGACACGCCGCCCGCCGTACAGGATGGTCTTGCCGGGGCCGGCACCCTCGATGGCCAAGCCCTCGTCACGGGCGTCCAACAAAACCGTCTCTTCGATGTAGTAGCGTCCCGGCTCCAGAACGATTTTTCTGGACGTACCGGCCTCCTTGCGGCTGGCCTCCAGGGCGACGGCAAGCGTTGCCATGGGGCCGTCGTTGCCCTCCCCGTTCCTTTGCGCCTTGCGCCCGGACCAGGCATCGTTTCCTGTGGGCGACACATACCAGGTTGGCGGCTCCGCTGCTGCGCACGTGACAAAAACGCTCACGATCAGCGCACAAAAACCAAGCCCGCTCATACACCTATTCTGCATGGTTTCCTCCGTTTATGCTGTCTAACCGCTGTGCCGTCGAGGCGCATCCTGGCGCCCACGGCCCGCGAGGTTTACTTTTCTGCCCCGCGCCCGCACCAGCGGATGGCGTTGAGCAGAAGCGTGCCTTCGTCCGGTGTCGGTGTGACCTCCTGATTGTCGGCGCTGAACCCGGGGAGCAGGCCGCAGGCGACGTAGCGCCCCTTGCCCAGCGTGCCGACGATGACGACGGGCTTGCCTGTTTTCTCGGATACGGCTACGACCGTTCCCTTCGGCCCGGGCTTGAGCTGAATGTGGTCGTAGTAGCCTTGGGTCAAAACCTTGTTCCGGGGCAGGCCCGCCGTAACGGGGTGGTCGGCAGCGACTTTCCATCTCTCGTATCGCACGTGCTGCGCGCCGCCCGCACAGATGTCCGCACACACGACAGGCATAGCACGGTAGCCGACTGCGTCATGGGTGGTAATGAGCCCGCCGCCACGGCGCACGAACCCCTCGATTTCCTTTGCCAACGCATCGGGGACCATCGCCGAACGAAACTGCGGCAGGACGATCACTTGGCACTCGTCGCCGCGAAGGGCTCCGAGGCCGATGGACAAGGCGTCGATGCCATCGCTCTTCTGCAACAGTTCGAGCAGGCCGTCCGACCCGTACCCGCCACCCACGACGCCGACGCGGATGCCTTTGCCTGAGAAACGGGTCTTCCGCGTCGCCCCCTCTGCGCCTGCCATGAGAGGTTGAATACCCATCACCTGGATCTGCCAGTCCGGATCGCGCTCGCGGCGCAGGTAAACCAAGCCGCTGCACCCCGTCCGGCCGGGCTGTTGGTCCTGCGGCCGCGTGCCGCGCACGTTGGCCACGATGAGGTAGCGCACATCAGGGGAATACTCCTTCAGCGTCAAGGAATAGATATTGCCTTTGCTCCGGCAACCCGTACTGCCGGGGTGTTCATCGACGCAGACCTCAACCGGTTTCCCCTGTCCGGATTTCGGCAGCGTTGTCAAGGCGACACGCCGGGTGCCGAGTCCGTTCCAGCCGCTGGTGTATTGGAACGTGACCTCGTATGTGCCCGGGCCGATCACGGCCTTCGTAACGTCGAACGTCTTCACGATGGTCGCCGTCTCGCGGAAGTCCTTCAGCTCCCAGCCGCCAATTTTCTTCGCGCCGATGTATGGTGTCGGATTGCGGATGCCCAGAGGTTCGAGGGCCCGCGCCGCCGCCTCGATGGTGTCGGCCGTCGCCTGGACGCCCTCGCGGAAGCGGCCAAGTCCCGCCCCGACCTGGACCGACCGTTCCCAGTCGCGCAAGGCGTCGATGTTCAGCGCTCCGGCCAGGGCGAACCGGTTCATGTGTCGCTGCAGCGTCTGACGTTGATTCGCGTCGAGGATGCCGTGCTCCGCGAGCAGGTCGCACATCCGACAGAGCTGGTCGAGCATGTCGTAGTAACCGAGGACCGCCTGGCTTTCGGCGAGGATGGCCGGTGATCCCGCTTGCCGGGCGAGGTGCAGTGCGGCGCGGCATGTTTTCAGGTTACGTTGGAGATGGTCCCGGTCGGGGATATAGCGGAACATGCCTTTGCCGAAGGCGGGTTTGGCGCGCGCGGCCAGGATGCTCTCGATCGACTTTGGACGGAAGAAATAGCGCTCCACCAGTCGCGCACCATAAATATCCCAAGATGCGGGCCCGAGCTTGACCGCCCAGTCCGCAATGATGTCCGGATTCGCGAAGCCTTTGCGCGTGGCCCAGGCGAGGGCGAACTCGCGTTCATCACGGCCGTGGGCATTCCAGCTCCACTCCGCGGCAGCGGTCACATTGAAATCAAACAGGCGGTTGTCCGGCACAACGTAGCCGCCGAGACAGCTCAATTTTTTGTCCACGAACTCCGTCATGCGGAACTTGACGAACTGCGGACAGCTCCACGGGCTGACAATGCGCCACGACGGCGTGAGCTGCGGATAGCAACCCAGCCAGTGGCCCTCGGCGGCATATTTTTCGAGGAGGGGGTAGATCATAGGGTCTTTCGAGGAGTCGTAAGTCTTTCCGCCGTCGTAGTATGTGACTCCCACTTCGGGCGGGACCTCGGCAAGGACCTTGTCGTTCGTGTCATAGCTGCCCTGGGTGAGGAGGATGCGGATGCGGAGGTCGGGAAAATCTTTCCGCGCCAGTTGCCAGGCCTTCACGAACGCACGGGCCTCGAGAGCAAACTGCCCGACCTTCGAGCACTCCTCGCACTCGCAGCGTTGTCTTAGTTCGCCGAGCCAACAGCAGATATCGTGGACGCCGTAGGAGGCGTAGCCGCGCATCCAGTCGGCGATGATCTCGTGCAGCTTCGGGTTCGACGCGCAGGGCGAGTAAAGGACAGTGCCATGCCCCTTATACACGGCACGCTTGCCCTTGCCCTTCAACTCCGGGTAGGCGTCGTACACACCGCGGCGTCCCATGCCGTTCAGGTGCGAGATGATCGGAACCATCTTCACCGCGTTCAGTTTTCCTCGACGCAGCAACGACTCGCTGATCGACGTTTCGGCCTTCCCGTCCTTGCTCACCCGGTGGACGGTGTGGAACTCGACCAGGTTCATCTTGCGCTCGGCCATCCATTCGATGTCGCGCGTGGAGGAGCACCCCCACTCGCCGCGTTCGGCCATATCGGGCCAATCGGTGATGGTTGCGAGGGGAATTGTGACGTCGTCACGGTGAAAACGGGATTCGAGCAGTTGGCACAAGGTCACGGCGGCGTAGAAGACACCGCGCTCGTCGAGGGCGGCCAGCGCCAGCTTATCGGCGCCTACCGGCCGGATGAGATAGGCTTGTTCCCGGTTCGGGAGTTTCTTCAGGCGTGCGGCGTCGGGGACGGTCACGTCGCCGATTCGGCCCTGCGCGTCGCACACGCCGAGCAGGATCTCGAATTCGCCTCCTGCCGAAGCATCCACACCGGCCTTGTTCAGAAAGAGCTGCCGGAGCTTGCGGGCCGCGTTTTGCTCAAGCTCGCCGGCGTCGCGCCGCAGCGCGATGCGGACGGCGGCGGCGGGGAGCGTAACCTGTTGTTTGATGCTGATCTCCTTCGGCAGGGGGATCAGCCGTTGCAACAGCTCCGTTACACCCTTTGCGCTCTCGGGCTTCGGGGCGGCTAACGCCGTGGCGGCCACGGCAGCGAGAACAGCAATAACTCGACCTGTACATCTCAGTTTCTGCATCATATCGGGCGTTCCTCTCCACAGACATCATGATAACATTCGCTTGGCGCGGCTTTGCTTCGGAGAGATTATCGTTCTTCTCTGTGATGCTGTCAAGAACTTGCCATGTTTTTTGGGAGCCTTGGGTGTGCAAAAGGGAGGTGGAGGCGTTCACGCGGTTTGCCTCCACGCCGGATGGCGTCCGTACCGGCCGAGACATCCCATCAAAGGCGCGGCGCGCGATCCGGCCAAGTGGCGGCGCACTGAAGAGAGGCTTGGATGTTTCCAGGTCGCCTTAGCGGCCCAGGCAGATGAGCTTGCCGTCCATGGTGGACACAAAGAGGCGGCCGCCGGCAGCCGCCATGCCGTCCCAGACGGGGGCGGGCAGGTCGTGGGTGGCCAGAACCTTCCCATTCCCGGCGGCCAATACGGTGAGACCTCCTTGCGCATCGACCACGAAGACCTTGTCGCCGGCCCACACCATCGCCGCGGCCCCTGACACCTCCACCGACCACTTGGCGTTCTCAGCCAATCGCTGACTTGGGTATGCTTCGCCTTTTTTCTCGCGTCGGACTTTGGCGGCAGCCCATCCCGTAATCCATGTCAAGTCGAACTTCTCCACGTTGTCGAAGTCCCGGCGGAAGAGCGTGCGATTGTCCACCGAGCAGGAGAGCAGCGTGCTGTCACGGAACACCGCGAGGGGCCGTCTGGGATACCTGCCCTGCTGACGGGGCGCATACGACCAGCATCCCCGGGGAACCACCGCGCCGGGGCCTTCGCCCGTCTTTAGCACGGCGAAGGCCTCCTTGGCCTTCACGGTCATTCGGCCTGTTGCGCGATCGAAGAGCCAGCGGGACATGGCAACGCTATCTCCTTCGCGCTGGAGCAGGTCGAAGTTGTCGAACTCCAGGCCGCTTGACCCGTAGAAGTTCTTCGTCGGCAGAGAGTCGAGGCGTTGAACCCACTGGATGTTCCCGTTCGACGGCTTCACGGCGAATACCAGGATGCCGCCATCGGCCAGTGACTGCCGGCCCGCGGCGAAGAACGCCGTGCCGTCAACCACCAGCACACTCCCCGGCACAGGCCAGGGCGATTCGAGCTGGCCGTAAGCGATGATACGTTCCTCCAGAGGGGCGGCCCGGCGCCTCCACACCCTCTTTCCGTTGTCCGCCCGCAGACAGACCACCCACCCGCTCTTTACGCCGAACAAACACAGGCCGCGATAGATCGTCGGCGGAGTGTCGATCCGACCGTTGGCGGTATACCGCCAGCTCACCTTGCCGGTATGTGCATCGAGGGCGACAAGCTCGTGGGCGTCAGGTCGCCCCACGTACACCAGTCCACCGGAGATGACGGGGCTGGTGAGGGGGCCCTTGACGAAGGGATTTTGTCGCCAGTCGTCCGTGATAGGTCCATCCGGGTAGTCATCACCCAGATCCGCGGCCCAGCGGACCTTCAGCTTCTCCGGTACGCCGGCCGGGGTGCTGCCGCTGCGCCACGCGTCGTGGCGATAGCAGGGCCAGTCGTCATCGGACGGTTTTGCCGTTCCGTGCCGGGGTGCAGCAACGCCTTTCTCGAATGCAAAGGACCGTTTCCTGACGCTCTTGTCTACGATGCTGCCTTCGGGCCGCGTGGTGGCAAGGGCGGCGTAGCCGCGCAGCATGGGCCAGCAGATGCAGTGCTTGGGGAAGACATAGAGCAACCCGTTGGCTGGGACCACGCCCGAGTTGCCTCCGCAGGCGGCCTTTGTAATCTGGTTGGCATCGACCTTGCCCGTTTCCAGGTCGGTCAGGTCCATCTCGCCGGCGAACATATACCGCGGCGTGGCCACGGGCGGGAAGCAGTGGCAGCGTCCCGCCTTGCGCGTTTTCTTGACCTTTCCGTTCCGCGGGTCCAACCCCACGCACTTGTAGTGCTCCAGCGTCCAGAGCAACTCTCCGATGAACATCGCCCGGGCCTGCTTCCTGTGGTTCATGCCGGGCACGAATGTGCGGTCCCACAGCAGCTTGCCGCTGTCCGCCGAAAGGATGTGGAGCCCGTTGCCTTCCTTGTCATCGGTGAGGGTCGAGACTTCGCAGGCCAATCGGCCCTTGTGGTACACCAGGCCACGGATCTTTGCGATCCATGGATAGTCGCTTTTCTGCCAGCGGACTTTGCCTGTCGCCAGATCCAGGCTGACGACAGTGCATTTCTCACCGCGCCGAGGCTGACCTTGGACAAGATACACCGCGCCATCACCGGCAACCACGTACCGGGGCTCAGCGGCTTCAACCGTCCAGGCGGGCCGCGCCGTTTCTGCGTTGAAGGCACGGACCGATTGCTTCCCGACGACGATCACTGTTCCCTTCACATACAGGACATTGCTCGGTGTTCCCACTTCGCCGTACTCACGGACGACCTTCCCCGTTGCGCCGTCCAGGGCCATGAGCTTCTTATCGGAAACGACCAACAGGAGCTTGCCCGCGGCAATCGGAAGGGCGCTGCCTCGCGGGAGTCTCAGCTCCGAGCCATTCTGCGCGGTGGACCCCGTCAGGGAACGCTCCCAGAGCCGGAGGCCGTTGAAGCTGTCGCGGGCGAGCACGCCGGCGTAGAAATTGCGCCCCCCGGACGTGACCAGGCAGTTGATCTCCTGGGAGGGCCCGGCCACCCAGCGGATGCGCCGCGGCGGGCCGACCCGCCTGTCGAGGGAGACGGTGTTGCCGTCAGCGCCGTGCCGCGGGTGGGTCCATTGGCCCATATCGTCTGGCCATGGTTTTCGGATCGTTGTCCATGAGCCCCCCTTCTTGATGCGGGCCGCGCCGTTGGGGCACAGGACGCGCATGATCTCCTTCCGCTGGAGCTTGACAGCCGCTTCGACGATGAGAAGGTTTACCATGTTCTCCGCATAGGGAAGTCGCGAAGAGGTCCAGTGCTCCACGCTCACCAGGCCATACAGGCCCTTCGATCTGATAAGGCGCCGCGCCTTCTCGACCTTGCCCGCATCCTTCTCGAGCCCATGCACAAGGAAGCGACCCGTCTCCGCCAGTTTCACGGTTCGCCTGCCCGTGCCGCAGCCGACATGAACCAGCAACCCGGCTTGGGGTAGTTCCGCCGTGGAATCCCTGGCAGCCTCCACCCACGAGATCCAGCTTGCGGCAAGGAGAGTGGCGATGACGACCTTCATCGCCCTGCGTATTGCTGTCGTTCCCGGTTGAGTCATAATCTATCGTTCCTTCCTGCCTTGCGGGCCCGCCATTACCACGCCCAATGATAGTAGGGATTGAACTTACTTTCAATAAACTCATAGGGAAAGAGCATCCCCTCGTTCTGCCCCGCCACCTCAAACCGAACGGGCCTGCGATGGATGCCGCCCGGGCCCCTGGTATTCCGCACCCGAATGGCGATGAAGTTCTCCTGACCGGCTTTCAGGTGCGATCGGTCCACCTGCCAGAGCCTGGCCCCACGTCCTCCATTCTTCGCATTCCGACATTCCACCAGCTTACCGACCTTCTGCCCGTTGATCCACAGATCGACCCCGTTCTCGGCCGGTCCGAACGAGTCGATCGATCGGACGCCGTCGATGTGGAAGTATAGAGTCCCCTTCCTGATCTTGGCAGGCATACGAACGGTCTTGAAATACCAAGCCAGGCCGTCGTAGGCGGAGTCGGGCGGGGAGTAGAGATTGGGGTTCGGCTCGGTCACTCCCTGCTCTTCCCATGGTTTGCCGACAGAGATGGGACGAGGCTTCTTTTTCCCAAACTCACCGTTTTGGTATCCAACCTTCATTCCCTCATCATCGGGGTCGGTCAGGAACAGCCAGCCCGGCCCCGAGATGTCGAGCGCAGGGGGTCTGAAGGACAGCGAGAACCGGTTTGGCACATCGAGGTTCGTAAAGATCTGCGACCAGATCCGCCATGCCTTTCTCCTGCACTCGCCATGCTCCATGTCCCGCGGGTCGAACCGGCACAAGACGGCCTTGGCGCCTGAGACCGCTACCTGAACGATCATGGCGCGTTCGCTCTTCCAATCCAGCTTGGCGCTCGCGCCCTTGGTCACCTCCACGGACTTCAGCTTCAGGCCGGGGAAGAAGAAGGCGTCATTGTCCAGCAGCCCGCGCAGGAGGGCCGGTTGCGGATCAGGCAGGTGCTCCACGGCGGGGTGGAGCCCCTTGAAGGGCCTGAACCCATAGCTCGTCGGAGAGCCCGTGTGAAAACCGGGCCGCCGCAGCCCCATGAGCGGCGTCGGCTTCTCCGCGATCCGAACCCCCTTCGGCAGCGCGGCAGCGGGACGCGCCGACGGCAGGTAAAGGATCGTCCCTTCTGGCTTCACCGGAATGTCCACGAACGGCCGGGCGGCCTGCCCCGGCACGGCCTCGCCCACGACAACGACATCGGCGTCCTGCGCCGCCTTGGCACCCGAGCACACGATCCCCAGTTGGTCGAGGAAGGCCCGGCCCCCTGGGCCGCCGATGTAGGCGGCTCTTGCCCTGGCTTCGGGCGGGGATGCTGCGGCATACCTGAATATGTTGTTCACTAAGCGTGTTGCGGCGGGATCGAGGCCGTATCGGTTGCTCACGTCCATCTGACACCAGATAAGCCGTCCCTTGCCGGAACGCATCTCCATAAGGGCCGCTTCCTCCAGGTCGTAGCCGCCCGCGAGGATGGTGCGAAATCGCCCATAGCCCGGCCTCTGAAAGACGAACGTGGCCACTGTGCCCTCCTGGGTGAGGAACGGTATCGCAATCCCCACGGAGAGGGCGTGCCGGAAGAACTTGCTCGGCGGCTTCTCGGCAGGGGTGATGTCGGCAGCGCCGCGCCAATACGACAGGTCCTCATCGTCCAGCCCTTCGAGTATCGGATGGCGGCCATCGGCGGCGAAGACCGTGCCGAGTCTCCGCTCCCGCATTCGCCAGTCCATGAGGCCCTTGTCCGACTGCTCAAAGACGATCGCATTACCGCCGTTGTTGATGAAACGCTCGAGGGCCTCGGGGGCAATGTTTTTCGCCAGCGCATTACGTTCGATGACCAGGAGGTCGACGCCATTCAGTGGTCCGCCCAGCGAGATGTCTCGGCACTTGATGCCGAGTTGTTTCGTTAGAGGGTTGGCCTCCACCGACGCCACGCCGACGTTGGCGAGGTCGATGCGGGGCTTGGGCTCTCGAGGAAAGATCGTGACGGCGAACTCGTCCGCCATCGGTGTCCCTTTTTCCGAGGCGTAGTCGATTCGGACTTTGCCCCTTGTCTTTCTCTCTACACCCGGGGCCATGAAGGAGACCGGGCGCTTCACAATCGCCCCCTGCGGCAATTTCATGTTGACGGATTTCTTCGAGCATTCCTTCCCATCCACGGTGAAGGTGCAGAGCACGCTCAATTCCAGGTCATCAAAGGTATCGTTGACGGCGACAATCTGTTTTTCGATCGTCTCGCCGGCGAAAAAGTTATGTTCCAGGGAAAAGCAGTCCCGCTTCGGCCCGCCCACATAGGCAAACATCGGCTGCATCTCTTTCCGGTAGATCTGCGCGTGCGGGCTGGGCCGTTCCTCGACCTTGCCCGTGCCGTAATATTCCGGCCATTGCCAGAGCGCATAACCGCGCAGCTTGTAGTACCACGTGTTGCACCGCATCCAGCCGTCCTGAAGGACGTCCTTATACGGACGCACGAAAAACTTGTAGGACAGCCTGCGGTTATCTTTCCATTCGCGAATCTTCTCGAACCCGGAGGCTGGGCCGAGCATCCACGGCACGCTCCACGGGGTGAAGCCGTCGATGCCGCAGGTGCGGAGCCCCCGGATCATCGAACGCATCATGAGCACATCCCACGCCTCCCAGTCGTCGAAGGCCCTGGGGCCGATGTAACGCGAGGCCATCTCAAACTCGAGCGTGCGGGGGGCATTGTGCCACTTCCCCGCATTGCACCGATGCGTGGGGTGCAAGACATCGTACGGAATGTGCGACACGCCGCATTCGATGAGGTGGTAGGGCAAAAGCGGGTTCTCCCTCTTCGACCATTTTTCATAGAACTGGGCGCGGTCCCGCATGTTGCAACCATAAGTAGGATAATGGTTTGTGCTTCGGCATGACCCCTCGAAGTTGCCCGTGGCGTGGGGAAAGTACGGCCGGGTCGGATCGACGGACTGGAAAAGGTCGTAACGCTTTCGGAGATAGCTATAGGTCGAGAGGGCCTCTTTGCTGGACGGGTAGTACGTATCGCTCACGGCAAATGGGTTGTGACTGTAGCCGTTCTGACTGAGCTGCCCGAAGGAGTCGGAGACGTACATGATGGCCGACGGATGGTTGCGGTAGCTCTTGATGTCCCGCACCGTCATCGGGTCCTCCTGCATCTTGTCCGTCGGCGGGTGCGTGACCATTCCCACCTCATCAAGTGTGTCGAGCAGAGGCCGAAGGAAGCCGTAGTGGCTGGCGTGCAGGAAGATGGCATTGTAGCCTGACCGCTTCAGTTGTTTGAATCGATCCGGCTCGACAACGCCGCTCTCCCAGACGCTGTGACACATGCGCAGCCGAAGGATCTTGCCGTTCAGCATGAACCGCGCGTTCTTGATCTCGAAGGTGCGGAATCCGAAACGCTGAAGCTTCTCGTCCAGGATGTCGCCGCCTCTCTGGACCCTGACGCGCACACGATAGAGCTCCGGGGAATCAAGCGTCCACGGTCTGAAGTTCTCGCACCGGCCGGAGACGGAGATGCTCGCCTGATCGAGACGTCGCCGGGCGCTGGACACCACGTTGTTGTCCTTGTCGAGGATATCAAACGTCGCATCGGCGCCCTCGCCCGGTACGCCTCCGGTCTCCAGGACCATTTCATAGGTCCCGTCCAGACCGCTGGCCTTCTTCACCCAGATGTCCGAGATGACCGGCTTTGCCTTGTGGTGCTCCAGGTAAACGTCCCCGGAGATGCCGCTGCCATTCCGAACATCGATCCCGTAGTTGCCGGTGTTGTAGACAAACAGATCGAGTCTGTTCCGCTCGCCGAATTTCACGAATCGTGTGATGTCGATCGGATCGGAACGCCGGTCGATGACACCGATCAGCTTCGTGTTCAGATAGACCTGCGTCTCGCCGGTCACGTAGTCGAACACCAGGCACGTCGTTCCCTTCCGCCATGCCGGGTCGGCCTCGAACGTACGTTCATACCAGACGAAAGTCGTTTTCTTCTTGAATAGGCCCAGGACATTCTGGTTCGGCCCCAACTCGTCCTTGCTGCCCTGCTTCAGTGCAAAGCCGGGCGTGTACCATCCAATCCCCATCGGGCATGGCGCGTAGAACCACTTCTTCGGGTCCGGGCTGATGCCCGGCGCCTCAACCCCCTGGGCGGCCCAGAGGCTGTGCAGGTAGGTACGCTCGCGCGTCGAGCTGACTCGCTCCCGGTGGGCAATCTTCATGTCCCAGATCGGGATGCGCCCCTCATCTCGGCTATACTCCTCGGGCCAGCACACCTCCCGGGCCGTCTCGCCGAATTCGATCTTCCGATTCTCGTCCTCAATCTCCCGCTCCACGTAAGCCGTCTGCCAGCGGCGCAGGCCCGCGTGAGGCCTCAGATTCTTCGGCGTCAGCGCCAGCGACACGCCCTGCGAATCGTTCAGTTTGATGCTATACGCGATCCGGTCGCCCATGGTCAGGGGCCTTGCTGTCAGGATGGAAAGCGGGATCTGCGCCTCCAGGACATACCCCTTCACCTGTTTGCCATCGAGCATCCACGTGTTGCCGACGAGCTTTGTCGGAAAGGAGGGCCCGAACCGCTTGCCTTCGCGAAACAGCGTCGTCTTGGGTCCGTTCCGGCCGCAGTCGAAAACAATCCGCACGTCGCCAGCGCCCAGCGCTCTGCCCTTCTCGTGTGCAAGCTTTTCGGTATCGAACGACAGAAACAGTTCCAACGAATCGTTCTTCCATGCCTCGGCGGCAGTACCCTGTCGCGGCGTGGCATCGACGACCAGGGCGAGAAAATAGAGGCTCTTGCTGTCGAGCATCATGGAACAGCGCCCGGAGAGCGCCGCCTTGCCTCCCCATCGCTCCCCCTTCGGCAACGCCTGCTCCCCTCGATCCAGCTTGATGTACATCGGCGGGGTCCAGTTGTAAAGCGTGTCCTCATAGCCCCAATCGCGAAACAAACCGTCGATGACGACGCCCTTTGTCGGCCTGGGGATCACAAACGCCGTGCTGCGGGCCTTGTATGAAATGCGGTCGATAATAACCGTATGCGCGCCCTTCCGTTTCTCCAACGCCCATATGCCAAAGCCAAGCGCGAGCGTCCTCACCCGCGAAAGGTCCGGCAGTTTGTCGCCTTTTCGGGCCTTCGAAAGGTCGAACACACACTTGCGGAATTGATCTTTGCCGGGTTTGCCGATAAAACCCCAATGGAGATTGCCGTCCGGGCAGCCAAGCCCGAGTTTGATGACGAGGCCCGGCGCATCGGTTTTTGCGAAGAAACTGATGCCCTGGATCCCTGTCATATCGACGGGTTCGGGAAATGTATAGGTGATGCTCGCATACGTCGTTTTCTTCTCCGTCGCATCCGCCGCAAACTGGAGAGCCGGTTCCCCGGCGAGGCCCGCGCGCTCCACCGTCAACCGAAACGCGCCCTTGTGGTAGCCCTGCCAGTTCGTGGCGCTTTTCGTCAGGTTGGAAAGGTCAACCGCCCACAGAGTCCCGCAAAGGGACAAAAGCGCCATAAACGCCAAACTCAGCGATCGTCCGCCATGCATTGGGATACTCCTCCGATTCAAAGCATCGATCCTCCGACTCCCCATGCTACCAGACAACACAAGCACATTCAAAGAGAATACAAGACACGGGAACCTGCGACTCCCCGTGAGCATTCCTCCTCTCGTGCTCAAGAACGGCAACGAGGGGCGATTTCACGAAACCAGCAGGACCGCGAGACCCCCACTCGGTCGCCACACATGTCCGAATCCTGCAGGCGTCGCGAGTTCCTGCACCTCTGGAACCACACACCCACAATGGGGGCGGCCACATGCCCCTGTCCGCCCCGCCTTGTGCACCTATCCTCTTACGAACCGTGAAAACAAACCACGGAAGATTGCAAAAAAAACGGGAGCAAG
>JAADGH010000168.1 GCA_013152475.1 Planctomycetota bacterium | reverse complement strand
CCGCGCCGACTCCATGCTTTCGGCCATAGGCTTCTCGCCGATGACCGGCGCACCCATTTCCAATGCTTTCACCGTTACCGGGCAATGGGCCTCGGGCACCGTGACATCGACGACGAAATCCGGCTCGCACTCGGTGATCGCCTTCTCCAGGTCGTCAAAGGCCCTGCCCTCGTCCACGCCGAACTCCTGCGCGGCGGCCTGTGCGGCCTCGATGCGAATGTCCACTACGCCAACCAACTCCGCGCGGGGATTGCCATGGACATTCTTGATCCACCCCTTCCCCATTCCCCCGCAGCCGACGATGAGCGCCTTGTGCGCCATAATATGCTCCCTGATGGAATCGCTTAAGTGTATGACGATATGCTCAACGTACCGTGAGCGGTCCGGGAAAGCAAGGAAAAATGGAATAGTATTCTCGGACCAGATGGTGGATAATGAGCAGTATAGAGGATCGAGAGTCAGAGAGCGGAATCATGCCGAAGCTCAACCTCTGTATCATCAACAAGTGCAACCGGAACTGCGAGTTCTGTTTCGAGGAAGAGTTCAAGCGCGGTCCCGAACAGCGGATGGGCGTGGCCGACGTGGAGCGTATCTGCCGCTTTGCGAACGTCCCGAAGGTCCCGGGACAGGCCGTGTGCGTTCTCGGGGGCGAGCCGACCCTCCACCCGGAGCTGTCGGACATCATCGCCCGCATCCGAGGGATGAACGCCACGGCGAATATCCAGCTCCTGACCAATCTGCTCTGCGATGCTTCTGTGCTCGAATCCCTCGCCGAGTACCGGCCCAACTGCCTCGTGAACATCGGCGGGTTCGGGAGCTACTCGCCGGAAGAACAGAAACAGGTGCGGGACAACCTGGCGCTCCTTCGCAAACGCGAAATATTTCAGTGGATATGGCTCGCCGTAACCCTCTGGGACGAGCGACAGGACTTCGGTTTCCTATATGACATTCTGGAGCAGGACCAGCCCCGCTCCATCGGCGCGCTGCGCATCGCCATCGCCAATCCCGGCCAGGGCTTCGCCAACCAGTTCCCCCGCGAACGCTGTCTGGGCATCGGCGACAAGTATCTGGAGATCGTAGAGACCTGCCACAAAATCCGCCCGCTCTTCTCGTTCGTGAACGAGTGCTTCGTGAATCTGTGCATGATGTCGGAAGAGGTCTACGCAAAACTGGAGGGCGTGGTCATGAACCTGAGCCGGTACTGCACCGGCACCTTCGACATCCTTCCCGACTTCTCGACGCACTGGTGCTTTGCCTTCCGTGGAATTCCAGAGATGTGCGTCGAGAATATTTTCGACCATCGCGACATGGACAAGGTCCATGCCATCCTGCGCGCCAAGGCCGCCGACATGGAAGCCGACCTCGACCGCCAGTGCGACACGACCCGCTGCACCAGCCTGAAGTGCGTCGGGCCCTGTCCGGCCGTCAAGTACTACAGAAAGTACCGCCAAAGCCCTTCTTGACTTCCTCCCAAGAATTGCGAGAATAGGCGGCCAACTGATTCACATGACAGATGGAGGAATGGCAATGCACATCGTGGTATCTCTGACCGTCTCCGAGTCGAAACGCCTCATCGGCAAGGGCGTCACCCGGTCCAACCCCGTCCGCCGCGCGGCCCCATTCGCGGAGGCGTGATGGACCTCCCCTCTCTCGTCACCCGTCTGGATATCACCGACACGGCGGAGATCCTGGCTCAAGGCTGGGATCGCAGCCAGGAGGCCATGCCGGCGGCGGCCATCCCTTTCCTTGATGGCGAGTTTCTTCGGGAAGTCTGCCGACAAGTCTATCTACCCGACAACATGACCCAGGCCGTCGTCGAAGCGGGGGGGCGCATCGCTGCGGACGAAGCACTCTCCTCCCTCGCCTGGTACTGCCACTTCCGTCTGGCCCACGAGGGGATGGAGCGAGTCGGCGTCCGCGACTGGCCGCGGCTCACCTCCGCCCTCGATCGCGACGCGGGGATGTTCTACGTCGTCGTATTGCTATCCCTGACAGAGCGGATGCGCAACATTCATAAGAAAAGGAACATCCCGGAGGGGATCGTCCGCGACACAGTGCGGGATCTCGACCTGTGCATGAACAAGGAGGACTTCCGCGAGGACTTCGGACATTGGGGCATCAGCCCGCGTATCCTCGGCTGGCTGCTGAACCACTGGCGCGGCGAGCTGTATCGCCTCGGCCGCCTGCAGTTCATCCCCGACACGTGGCGCGACCCGCTCCATGTCTTCCGTCATCGGAAGGAGGGAGTCGTTGTCATGCTGGCCGGGGATGGAATCACCTTCCGCTCCGACGGACAGGTGGATGGCGCCGGAGGCGTAAAGGATGAGGCCGGTGCATGGACCAGCACGCTCACGATTACTGACGACGAAATCACCGGCCACCCGATCCATCCGAAGGCATACGCTATCGCCGAGCCGATCCATCTGCCGCGTGACGAATGGCAGCAGGAGCTCGGCCCGGGCGATCCGGTCATCGCCATCCACATCCCCGCCGGCTCGCCCATGGACTACGACGATTGCGGCGATTCGATCCGGCAGGCGCTCGACTTCTTCCCAAAGTACTTCCCCGACAAGCCCTTTGCCGCGTTCATGTGCCACTCATGGATTCTGGATGCCCAGTTCGAGGAGCTGCTGCCGAGGACGTCGAATCTTGTCCGGTTCGAGAAGGAGATGTATCTCTTTCCCATTCGGGGCGGTAGCGAGGGAACGATCAAGACCGTCTTCGGACGGCATGTAACCGACATCAAGGACGCGCCGCGAGAGACCACCATGCAGCGGGCCTTCGCCGCCCACATCGAAGGCGGCGGCCACTTCCGCGCCGGCGGGTGCGTCTTGTTCCCGGAAGATTTCGACTGGGGAAGCGAGGTCTACCGGCGGCATTGGGGTCGCGTCCGGGCGCTCACGGGCCGTCCATAGTGCAAGGAGCACTTGACATTAGAGGAGGATGAACATCGAGATGATCAGATGTAGAACGTTGGTGTCGGTCGGCCTGTCCCTGGCCCTCATCTGTGCAACGGCAGTCCATGCCCAACCGAAGAAGTCGAAGAAAAAGAAAGGAAGACGCGTGACGGGAGAAGGCGGAACGAAACGGGTGGTGTATAAGAAAGTCGGCGACCTGGAGCTAACGCTGGAGGTCGACCTGCCCAAAGGCGACGGACCCTTCCCGGTGATGATCTATGTCCACGGCGGCGGCTGGAACGGCGGCAGCGACAAGCAGTTCCTCCAGCAATCGTGCCACCTCACCAAGCGTGGCATCGCCGGCGTCCGCATCAACTATCGAAAGATCCCCCAGGGTGGCAACTTCACGGATACGATGCAGGACGTAATGGACGCCATCGACTGGGTCCGGCGGAATGCGGCGAAATATAAATTCGACCTGAAACGCCTCGGCCTGGCCGGCGGGTCGGCCGGGGGCCATCTCTCCGCCATCGCAGCCCAGCGCACGCCGGAGTGCATCTGCTACGTCGGATTCAATGGGGGATACGATCTGCTCAACCGCGGCAACAGCGGCTGGCCGTCTGTAAAGGTCCAGAAAAAATTCCTCGGCGAGATCACGCCGGAAGTCTTGAAGGAGGCATCGGCCATCTACCAGATCAAGACACCGCCCCCCGATACGCTCCTCCTCCACGGCACAAAGGACACGACCATCGACCCCGACCAGGCCGTGCGCTTCGCCGAGGAGATCAGGAAGAAAGGCGGCAGGGCCGAGGTGAAACTTTACGAAGGCGAAAAACACGCCTTCTTCAACCCCGGCAAGCCCAAGTACGAAGCCACCCTCCAGGCCCTGGAGGACCACGTGGTTCGGGTGTTCGGGGTGGAGTAGCCTTACGCCCTCCCCAGCACCTTCATCGCCACGTCGGGGCGGTCGCTGCAGATGAGGTCCACGCCGAAACTGAGGGCGTGGTTGATTTCTTCCTCCGTGTTCGGCGGCCAGGCGATGACGAGGAGGCCGGCGGCGTGGGCGGCGTCCACGTACTCCTGCGTGATGTGGCGGATGTTGACGCTGACGCGACCTGCACCGGCGGACACTGCGCGCTCGACGGCATCCGGCGGCGGGTCGCCGTAGATGTGCTCGACGGCCACATCGGGGCAGAGGCCCTTCACTTCCTTCACGCGCTCGGTGTTCCCGCTGGTGATGACCACGTCCGGGACCATGTCCATCTCACGGACCGTATCCACGACAGGCTTCGGCGTGCCCTCCCCTTTCAGTTCGATGTGGATCTTGGCCTTGCCCTTGATGAGCTCCAGCACCTCCCGCAGCGTCGGGACTTGCTCGCCCTCGCCTGCGTCGAGCTCTCGGATTTCGTCGAAGGTCATCTCCTCCACGGAGCCCGTGCCGTTCGTCGTGCGATCCACGGTCCGGTCGTGCATGACGATGAGGTGTTTGTCCTGGGTCAAATAGACGTCCGTCTCGACGTAGTCCACGCCGATCTCAAGGGCCTTTCGATACGACCGGAGCGTGTTCTCCGGTTCCAGTCCCGCCGCGCCACGATGTCCGATGACTTGAATCATGTCTTCTCCTTTTCCGTTTCAGGTGAACCATTGCTCGAAACAGAACTCGTCCTGCTTACCAGGTATCCCCCCACCGACGCCACACACCCGAACACCCCAATAGGCCAGAAGCCCCAGAGGTCCACCGCCTTGCCGAGGCATGGTGCGATGATCATGGTGGCAAACGTCTTCGCTTGGGATTCCATGGAGAGAACCGTGGCCATGGACTCGGATTCCGCGTGGACGTTGAACCGGCTGACCTGTGTCGGCCGCCAGAAGTTCTGGAGCACGTAGACGCCGACGTAGAGGATCAGCGCAACGCCAACGAGGCCGAACCAAAGCAGCACGCCGAGCACTGCATAGCCCCCAATGCCCGCGAGCCACATCCACTGCGCGGCGCGGTCCTCGCCCCCGGCCTTGTCCACAATGACGTGGGTATGGCGTGATGCCGCACTGGAAAGGAGGTACAGTATGAAGAAGACGATGCCCACAAGAACGGCCGTGCGCCGCTCGACCGCGATGGCCGTCAGGACCGGAAGGGCAAGGGCCGTGTGTTTCAGGATCGGTTGGACATAATCCTTCGCGGCCTTGAATGTGCCGGCAAAGAGCATGGACTCGACCACCAGGCCGCGCAGATTGGCCTTTGTGAGAATCTGCCTCAGGGCGCCTCGCAGGAGGCCGAACATGCCGCCGATCGACACATGCTTCCCCGATGTGCCGTCCAGGACCTTGGGATAGCCAAGGAAGTTGATGATATTGAGGGTGTAGGGAATGATGCACAGGTAGAAGATGTAAACGTAGCTTTTGCTGACGAACACGAGGACCGCCGCGATGACGACCGACACCGCCGAACCCATCTGCGACCAGGAACGGGTGAAACCATAGACCTTCGTCTTCTCGTCGGCGCGGCCCTCCCGGGAGAGCCAGTCGAAGATCATGGCCTTGTGTGTGCCGGTGCGGAAGGCCTCGCCGATGGCGAAGAAGAACATGGCCGGGAAGAATTGCCAGTAGGCCTGGCCCAACCCAAAGACGATGAAGGATATGATGTAAGCTCCGAACGACAGAACCATCGCCCGGCGCCTGCCCCACACATCGGCTATTGCGCCGCTGGGCACCTCAAAGATGTTGATGCAGATCTCGCGAAAGGCGATGAGGATACCGATCTGGAAGAAGCTCATGCCCTTCTCGCGAAAGGCGAGGATGAGGAAGGGCTCGTAGTACTGCTGGTTTTTCAGAAACCCGTAGAGGGAAAATCGAAAGAGCATCGGCATCTCGATTCCTACCGCATCATCGCGTGAGGGTATTATATGCCGAAACGTGTTTACAATGGCAAGAGCATTTTGTATCTTAGGCGCATTGGTTCTCGACTTGGGAACTCTCTCGGGAGATTGTTCATGAAGAAACTCTTACTTCTTTTGGTGTCAGTATTTTTCCTCCAGGGCTGTGCGAACCGGCGCAAACCGGCGGAGAAGGCCCCCCCCGTACGAATCGTTCTCAGCGATCTCGACAAAGACGGCGAGGCGGAGGTCGTCATCGAGAACGACTATCTCAAACTCGTGGCCCTGCTTCCCCAGGGCAAGGGGGTGGAGAAGTACGACACACGCTTCGTATGGGGCGGGTGCATCACCGATGTGATCTCCAAACCCACCGGCCTGAACCACGTGATCGGCAAGTACTACCGAGACGGAGACATCGACTGGAACCACCCGCACTACCTCGGATTGCCGGACCAGTTCGAGAAAAGGGTCTCTCTCGATGCGACAGAAGTGATGCAGAGCGAGCTTCTCATCGGGGTCGGCATCCTCGCGCGCCAGAAATCGCCCACGGGCAAATGGTCCAAATGGACCCTCGCCAAAACAGCGCCGTGGACCTTCCAGGTGGAAGATCGTGCCGACGGGGGAAAGACCGCCCGCTTCACCCAGAACCTGACCACCGACTACGGCTACGCCTACGAACTGACGCGGCGCATCCGCGTCGAACCGGAGAGCTCGGTCTTCCGGATCGAAACCACACTCCGCAATACAGGCAACAAGCCGATCCATACGGACTGGTATCTCCACCCCTTCTTCGCCTACGGGGGATACGGCGGTGAGTGCTGGCAGGAAATTCCTCTATCCATCGGCGAAAAGACCGGGGCACGCACCGAATCGTATGCCTTGCCGACAATGCAAAGCCCCGGCACGGTGTGGGGCTGGCTCACGTCACCGGAGTTGGGCGGGGAGAGCTGGTTTGCCACGGGAGGCGGCGGGAAGGAGCTGTTCTTCGCGGCGCGATGGGACTTCCCCCTGCTTCGCCTTCGCAACTGGCTGCGCGGGCACACCTACGCCATCGAGCCCTTTACCAAGATCGATCTGCCGCCTGGAAAGGATTCGACCTGGGGCATGGACATCATCCTTGGCTCGGGGATGTCGCGGGTTGCGCACGTGAATCGGCATGGCGCATTCGATGCCCGCATGCCCAAGGCCGACCAGTTCGAGATTCTCTTCATGCCAACGACACCCATCGCGAAGGGAAACATCCACATTCGCATCGAGTCGCAAGACGGCGTTGGCATCTTTGACGAGACCCGGAAGATCAAAAACTGCGAAGCGGGGGCAACCCGCCGGATCCCTGTGGACGTGCTCCTCCCCGACGAGAGTCCCGTGCGGGTGCAGGTCACCGTTACGGAAGGAACGGCGAAGCGGATGCAGGCCGCGCGGATAATCAATCCGCAAAAGGCCGTACCCGGCCCGCCCGCGAAGCGCCTCGCCGGGAAGAGGGTCCTCATCGTGTCCGACAGCAACGACCGGACGCGCCGGAACGAGCTGCTCTACCTCTGCGCGGCCCTCCGGCGAGAGGGAGCGAGCATCGAATCCGCCTCCCCGGCCAAGCTGCCCGCATTGAGCCCCTTCGATGCCGTCGTTCTCCTGAGCGCCACAGGTCTGGATTTCGGCGATCTGCGCCGCTACGTCGAGTCCGGCGGAGGTCTGTTCGCAACAGCGCCCTTCGACATCTCCCTTCGGCCGCTGCTGCCCATCGACGGCATACCCGAGCGCATCGAGATGACGGATCGGCCGAAGATGCCCGAGCGGTCGGGCGATCCCAGGGCTGAGAACATCCCGGCGCTGCGGAACCATCTGGTCCCGGGGATCGAACACCCGATCCATCAGGGCCTCCCGCTCTATCCACAGACCTACCAGAGCATCGGCACGTTCTACCGCGTGAAGGCAAAAAGGGACTCGGCGGTGGTGCTGCGCTACTCGCACGGCAGCTCCCCGGCGCTGGTGATTGACTCGAAGAAGCGGATCGCTGCATTCATGAGCCCCCTGGCCTGGGGTGAGCCACCGCACTGGATCCTTTGGGGGGCATTCTCCGAGTACCATCGCGAGCTCATGACGCGAATTGTGATCTGGTGCTGCGGAGGCGAGAAGGGGACGTAAACCGGCTCGGAAACGCCAGCGGTCAGTTCCCTCTCAGGTGCGCATCGTAGCTGATGAGGACGCCGTAGCCGAGGCTCTTCTCGTCGCGGGGGCGGGCCCCGGGGACGGGCTTGATGACCCGGGCCCCATTGCCGACATGAAAGTCCAACACCGAGTCGAAATATCGGCCGTCCGGCCGCTTCAGCGTCAGATATTCCTCCACGGACAGATGAGACTTGCGCCTGTACCGAGGGATGCGGGTGTAGCCCAGGACGCTGGCCACGCCGGGAAGACGCCGAGCCAAGTCCAGTTCTGCGTTGACAAGCCGTCTGCCGATGGAATTGTTTTGGATAAAGGGGTAAACACTCACCGCCATAACAAACAAGCAGTTGCCGTCCGGTTTGTGCGTTCCGGCGATCAGTCCGTTGCCGGTAATGTCATGCCAGGAAGGATATGGGCCGACGATCATGGCGCGATCGACTCGCAGGCTGGTGATGAAGCCCACCACGTTGCCTGCGGTCTCGGCCACGATAAAGCCCTCGGGAAATGTGCTGAGAATAGAGGTCAGCCGGTCTCTCGCGAAACACAATGACGCCGGCCAGCAGGCCTTTTCCACCTCAGCGGCCTGAGCGATATCCGACTCGCCGGCTTGCCTGATTGTCGTTGCCATCTCTCTCCTTCATGCCTCCAATACGGCGAAGTGCGATCCCGCCACGGGTGGAAATCGCATTATACAAACGCCGCCGGATCCATTCAAGCGGCTTTTTTGTGTTGACAGGGTGAGCAAGTTGGGTATAATAAGCGACTTACTGTGTCCAAGGGGCTCGATTTGGGTTGGGTAACTGGAGGAATGTATTTTGGCAAGTTTTGTAATTCGTGACCTGCTCGAAGCTGGCTTTCATTTCGGCCATCCGGTAAGCAGGTGGAACCCGAAGATGAAGCCGTACATCTTCGGGAAGAGAAACCTGATTCACTTGATCGATCTTCGTGAGACCGTCCGGGGACTCGTGATCGCCAGAAAGTTCGCCGAAGCGATCTGCAGCGAGGGAAAAAGCATCCTCTTCGTCGGGACCAAGAACCAGGCGAGGAATTCCGTCAGGAACCAGGCGCTGCGCAGCGGCATGCACTATGTCAACGAGCGCTGGCTCGGCGGCACGCTCACCAACTTTCGCACGATCCGCTCCCGCCTGTCCCGGCTCGATGAGCTCGAGGAACTGGAGAAGACCGGCCAGATGGAGCAGTTCAGCAAGAAGATGATCGCCATGCTGACGCGCGAAAAGGAGAAGATTCAGCGGAACCTCGAAGGCATCCGCAATATGGAGCGACTGCCGGGCGTGCTGGTGATCATCGACCCGCATAAGGAGAAGAACGCCGTCGCGGAAGCGAATAAACTGAAGATTCCCATCGTTGCCCTCACCGACACCGACTGCGACCCGGCGCCGATCGATGTGGTTGTGCCCGGGAATGACGACGCCATGAGGGCGATCGAGATCGTTTGCAACACCATAGCGGATGCGGCGCTCGCGGGCAAGGCCAAGGCCTCCGCAATGCCCGCCGAACCAGCCAAACCTCTAACGGCCGAAGAACCTGCCGAAAAGACAGAAGGGAAGCCAGGACCTCGCGGACGCCAGCGGCGACAGCGGCGGCAGCGCCCCGAAGCCGAGGAGCGGGTTCGCGTAAGACGGCGCATCGCTGTGCCCCAACCGGGCCAGGAAGAAGCGAAGGCCCCCACAGAGGGCGACCAAGCGGAGTCCGCCGACGCGCCGGCCGAGGCCAAACCGGAGCAGCCCCCCACCGAGACGGAGGCGAAACCGGAACCGGCTGCGCCCGAGCAGGAGCAGCAGTCCACCGAGAACCAGGGGACCACACCGGTGGAAGCCGAACAGCCTGCCCCTCCGGCCGAGGCCGAACAGAAGAATGCTCCACAAGCGGAAGAACAGGAAAAGTCAGATTCCTGAGGCGATACACCAGCAACAGACCGAGAAAAGGAGAGAAGAACCACGATGACCATTTCAGCTCAGGAAGTCAAAGAGCTGCGAGATCGAACGGGTGTGGGCATGATGAACTGCAAGAAGGCCCTGGTGGAATGCAACGGCGACACCGAAAAGGCCGTTGATTACCTCCGAAAGAAGGGCTTGGCCGCGGCCGAGAAGCGCTCGGGCCGGGAGACCGCTGAGGGACGGGTCGGCCACTACATCCACATGACCGGCAAAATCGGCGTCCTGGTCGAGCTGAATTGTGAGACGGACTTCGTGGCGAAAAACGAGGAGTTCCAACAGCTCGCCAAGGACCTGTGCATGCAGGTGGCCGCCGCGAACCCGCTGGCGGTAAGCCGCGAGGACCTGCCGGCGGATGTCATTGAAAGAGAAAAGGCGATCTACGCGGAGCAGTTCAAGGACAAGCCGGCCCGTGCAATCGAGAAGATCGTTGAAGGGAAATTGGAGAAATTCTTCTCGGAGACCTGCCTGCTCGACCAGAAATTCGTGAAAAACGACGACATCACAATCGAGGAGCTGGTGAAGCAGACCAGCGCCAAGTTCGGCGAGAACCTGCGCGTCCGTCGTTTCGTCCGATTTGAAGTCGGCGAAGATACGTGAGCAAGATGCGCCGGAAGAAAAAATATAAGCGGGTGCTCCTGAAACTGAGCGGCGAGGCGTTCGGCAAGGAGGGGGCGTTCGGCCTCGACATCAAGGAGACACGGCACATCGCCGAAGAGATCAAGGAGGCCCACTCACTCGGAACGGAGATCGTGGTCGTCGTGGGGGGAGGCAACTTCATCCGGGGCCACGAGCTCCATAAGGCGGGCCTGACGCGAGCCGTGTCGGACTACATGGGCATGCTGGGTACCGTGATCAACGCCCTGGCCCTGCAAGACGTGCTGGAGGAGATGGGGATGAACACCCGCCTCCAGACCGCCATCGAAATGCGCGAGGTCGCCGAGCCATACATCAGGCGAAAATGTCTGAGCCACCTGGAAAAGAACTGTGTCGTCATCCTGGGAGCGGGCCTCGGAAGCCCCCTGCTTACCACGGACACCACCGCAGCCCAGCGCGCGACAGAGATCGGGGCCGAGGTGCTGCTGAAGGCAACCAAAGTGGACGGGGTATTCTCCGCCGACCCGGAGAAGGACCCGAAGGCAAAGAAGTACGACTTTCTCTCATACCTCGATGTGCTGACGCAGCATCTGAAAGTGATGGACGCCACGGCGATCACGTCCTGTATGGACAACGATCTGCCGATCATCGTCTTCAACCTCAAAAAGAGAGGAAACATCGTAAAGGCCATTCGGGGCGACGAGAAGATCGGCACACTGGTGGCCGTCACGTCTTCCACACGTCGCAGGGAGAATATCGATGCCCGCTGATGAAATCTGCCTGGAAGCCGAAGAGAAAATGGAGGAGGCCGTGGAGTTCCTCCGCACCCAATTCCGGACGGTCCGGACCGGCCGCGCCTCGATCGGGCTGGTCGATCACATCAAGGTGGATTACTACGGCGCACCGACCCCCCTAAACCAGTTGGCCAACATCGCTACGCCCGAGCCGCAGCTCATCGTCATTCGACCCTTCGACCCGAACGCGCTCAAGGACATCGAGAAGGCCCTCCAGCAATCGGACCTCGGCATCAACCCGACGAATGACGGGAAGCTGATCCGCCTGGCCGTCCCTCCCCTCAGCGAGGACCGCCGCAAGCATATCGCCGCGCAGATCAAGGAGATAGCCGAACAGACGAAAATCGCCATCCGTAACGCGCGACGCGATGCCAACAAGCATCTCGACAAAGAGGAAAAGGATTCCGTCATCAGCGAGGACGGCGCCTTCTCCGGCAAGGACGATATCCAGAAGCTCACCAAGCAGTACGAAGAAAAGGTGGACGAACTGGTCGAGAAGAAGACCGCCGAGATCATGGAAATATAGCGTCGGCTCGTCTCATTCCACCACACACCGCTTCACACCAGCTTCGCGCCGTCGCTCTCCGCTTCGCGGCCATCATTTCTCCTTCAGGTGGCGAGTGTCGATGACATAAGGGCGGGCATACTTGCCCTTACCCCCCGAACCCCGCCCGCTGGAGGATGAAACGGTTCTTAAGTTCCATGTAGGTCTTATTGTGCGCATGGCCCATGAGCGGGGCGATGTCGATCTGCTTCTTGCCCTTCAAGACATTATAGGCCGAGAATACGGTCATCGCAGGACACGTCCGGTCGATCAGGCCCACGCCAAAGACCGCCGGGACCTTCTTGCCGATCCGCCGGGCGAAGTTCACGGCATCATAGTACTCCGACACCTTTAGTATCTTCGGATCGAGCTTGCCGTCAGGCCCCTTCGGAACAAGTCGCGGCCAGCCGGAGGGGCGGCCGTAGTTCGCCCCGCTGTGGTCGCACAGGGCCGGCACATTCGCCGCCAGCGCCGTGATGCGATCGTCCAGACCTGCGCCGATAATCGACAGCCCTCCACCCTGGCTCGACCCGTTGATGATCATGTGCGTCCCGTCCCACTCGGGCCGGGAGGTAAGATAGTCCACGGCGCGAACCACACCCAGAAACACGCGATAGAAGTAGTACGTCTTTCTATCGTCGCGACCGTCACGCGAATAGGTCTTCAAGTCGCCGGCTTTGAGTTTGTCGTAAAACTCCTTCGGCTGGTCGTTGGGAATATCATGCGCGCTGATGCCCATGGCGATGAAGCCCTTGGCCGCCCAACCGCTCACCCATCCCGGCGTGATGGAGTAGACCCCTGCGGCGGGAACCGTCAGGATAGCAGGGCAACGCTTCGCCTGTTTGGGCCTGCCGAAGTAGCCATGCACGCGGGAGCCGTTGACGTTCGCCAGGGTGATCTTGTAGATCTCCACCTGGTCGTTGCTCGCCGATGACGGCTCCAGCTTGGCGTCCATCTTGACCTTTGCCAGCAGCGCCTTTTGCTTCTTCCAGAACCTATCGAAGTCCTTGGGCATCGCCGCGGTTGGCTCGATCTCGAACGGATCGTAGGCGGCCCCGGCATAGGCGACGTCGCGCTTCTTGCCGGCGGCGGTGTAGACCACCGTGCAGCGCAGAATGCCCGGTTTCTTCAACGTTCCCGCGACAGACGCCTTGCCATCCTGGAGTGTCAGCGTGCCCTTGTCATACTGCTCACCACCGTCGAGGGACAGACTATAGGCGACCTCCGCCGCAGCAGGATCTTTGGCCGCAATCTCGAACGTCGCCTTCTCGCCCACCTTGTAGATCGCGTCGGCGCGGTCGGTGACAACGCGGACGGCGCTCGTCTTCGGTTTCGCGGCCTGGGCAATCGCACACGATAGGGCGCAAACAAGAAGGAAGAATACAACAAAACGTTTCTTCATCGCACAACTCCCATGCTTTCCATAGGACCTTCATATCCTCCAACGCCAGACAATAGACTATTTGAAAACGCAATGGATTTCAACCGCCGAGAGGGCCCGATCGCCCCGATCAAAACCGGAGACTGCCTGTTGACACGAACACACCAGATGATAAAATTTATTTTTCAGGCTCCGTTTTGGATTCGGTGTCGGCAATCACGGAAACAATGATGAGGAGATCAGAGCATGTTCATCGACATCCACGCCCACGCCTACCGTCGCCACCCGGGTCCGCTGCGGAATGGGAAGCCGTGGTTCTCGACGCCGGAGCAGGTAGTCCGGCGATACGACGAGGCCGGAATCGAGAAAGGCGTCCTGTTGCCCTTGGTAAGCCCGGAGGTCTATCTGCCCCAGTCGAACGAGGAGATCCTCCAGATGGTCGAGGACTTCCCCGGACGGTTTATCCCCTTCTGCAATATCGACCCCCGGGCCCTCAGCAATTCGCCGGATGCGCCGCTGGGCGATTTGCTCCGCCACTACCGCGACCAGGGCTGCAAAGGCATCGGCGAGGTGATGCCGAACCTGCCCTTCAGCCATCCGCTCGTGCACAACCTCTTCAAGCACTGCGAGGACGTGGGCTTCCCCCTCATCTTCGACATTTCCGATCGCATCGGCGGGGATTACGGTCTCGTCGACGACGCCGGCCTGCCGCAGTTGGAGAGCTGCCTGCGAAAATTCCCCAAGCTGATCATCCTCGGACATGGTCCCGCATACTGGGCAGAGATCGCCAAGCTCCGCACGCCCACCGACCGAAGGGGCTACCCCAACTACCCCGTGGAGGAGGAAGGCGCCGTGCCGAGACTGTTCCGCAAATACGAAAACATGTGGGGCGACCTCTCCGCCGGCAGCGGATGGAACGCCCTTGCGCGGGATCCCGACTATGCGGTGCAATTCATCAACGAGTTCCAGGACCGGCTTCTCTTCGGTACGGACATCTGCTCGCCGGAGCAGCCATTCAAGATCGTGGATTTCCTCTTAAAGCTTCGGGACGAAAAGAAGATCACCGAGGAGACGTTCAAAAAGGTGGCGCGGGAAAACGCGATTCGACTCCTCCGCCTGTAAGAGTTCGCTGCCGCCCTTGTTGCTGACTTTTCGCCGTTTAGGCATACTGTTCCCATACCGCCCAGACTCCTTCCGGTGGAGAAACAGATGTCAGTATTAACATCGTAACCTGCTTTTATAAGGGAGGTTATCTAAATCTGGTATTTGCCCAGATTAGGTAACGGACCCGTGTTGCGTTTTGATACAGACCAGATGGCCCCCCTGCATTGCCCCCCACGGGCCACCTGAAAGGACTTTGTGGCACATGTGCAAGAATGACGTAATGCCTCAATTCCCGATTGCATTTTGAGACAAGGTGTGTTATACTTATAGGGGAACTTGTTCCAATTCGCACACGTCGCTCAGGGGATATTGTTTCAAAGTGAAGAGCCCCATGTACGATCTGCTGGACAGATTCTTGGGCCGTCTGTCGTATGAGAAGAACTGCTCAGAACATACGCTCAAGGCCTACTCAAAAGACCTCCAGCAATTTTTCGCTTTTCTAAAAAACAACCGCAAAGACGACCTCGGCAAGGTCGACCACATGACCATGCGGAAGTACCTTGCCTTCCTTCGCGCCAAGAACTACTCTCGCCGCACGTCCGCCCGAAAGCTCGCCTCGCTCCGGTCGTTCTACAAGTTCCTCATCCAGGAGGGCATCGTCGAAGGCAACCCCGCCAAGGCCGTCCGCACGCCGAAGCTGGAGCGAAAACTCCCGCGTTTCCTCACCAGCACGGAGGTGGAAACGCTGCTCACCATGCCGCACAAGGTGCGCCGTCTTCCCTTCGTGAAGATCCGCGACATCGCCATCCTCGAAACGCTCTACAGCACGGGCATGCGCATCGGGGAGATCTGCGCACTGAATGTGGATGATGTAGACTTCTTCGCCGAACGCGTCATTGCACGAGGCAAGGGGAAAAAGGAACGCTACGCCTGGCTGGGCGGCCCGGCGCTCAAGGCGCTGCAGAGCTATGTGGACGCACGCAGCCTGCTGGGCATCACGAAGAAGATCGATCCCCAGGCGCTGCTCCTGAACACGCGTGGGGGCCGATTGACGGCACGCAGCATGGAGCGGGCCATGGCCAAGTACGCGGTTGCCGCCGGACTGGGCACGGAGGTTACGCCCCATACCCTCCGCCACAGCTTCGCCACGCATCTCCTCGATCGCGGGGCGGACCTCCGTGTCGTGCAGGAGATGTTGGGACACGCGAACCTGTCCACAACACAAATCTACACCCATCTGACCACGGAGAGACTGAAAGAAATCTATGATCGCGCCCACCCACGCGCCCGAACAGGATGAAGGAGACGGACCGTGACGCAACAAGGAGCGAAACTGCTACTGGTTCATGGAAGTGACGAGGCCGCCGAGCTGCTGTCGAGCAACCTCAGCGCCCATGGGTTCTCCGTGGAGATGGCCCATGACGCAGAGAACACCAAGCGCGCCGCCGAGAGCGAGAACCTGGAGCTGATCCTCCTCGACCTGGGCCATGAGACCCATAGCGCCATCGACCTGCTGGCCGTCCTGCAGAAACTTCGTGAGGACCTCCCCGTCCTCGTCATGAGCGTGCCGGAGGAGCGGGACCTGATCGTCAGCGCCATCCATATGGGGGCCTTCGACTGGGTCCCGAAACCGGTGGATATCGAGAAGCTGGCCGCCACAGTGGACTCCCTGATCACGCGGAAAGGCTTCCTCGTCGAGCCGGTCTCCCTTGTAGAGGGGCTGCGAGAGGAGCCGGGCTTCAAAAAAATCGTCGGCGACAGTGACCGGATCCGGAACGTTTTCCGCAGCATCGAGATCGTCCGCGCCAGCGACGTGCCTGTGCTGCTGCTGGGGGAGACGGGAACCGGAAAGGACTTGGTGGCCAAGGCGATCCACTACCGGGGCACCCGGCGCAAGAACCCGCTCGTGACGGTGAACTGCGCCGCCATACCGGAGACGCTTCTCGAGAGCGAGCTGTTCGGCCACGTGAAGGGCGCCTTTACCGGCGCCGACCGGGATCGAATCGGAAAGTTCGAGGAGGCCCACAAGGGCACGATCTTCCTGGACGAGATCGCCGAGATGAGCCCCGCCACCCAGGCGAAGATGCTCCGCGTGATCGAGGAAAAGAAGTTCGAGCGCGTCGGGGGCAACCAGCCGATTTACACCGACGTCCGCATTATTGCCGCGACAAACCAGAATATTGGAAAGGCCGTCAGCGAAAGCCGTTTCCGGCGCGATCTCTACTATCGCCTGGCCGTTTTCCCCATCACCCTTCCCCCTCTGCGAGAGCGACGCAACGACATCCCCGAGCTGGCGCTCTACTTCCTCCAGCGCGCCACGGCCCGCACGGGCAAGAAGGTCCTCAAGATATCCGGCGACGCCATGCAGATGCTGCAGAACTACGACTGGCCCGGCAACGTACGCCAGCTCCAGAACTGCATCAACCGCGCAGTGTTGCTGTCGAAGGATGACATCATCACGCCAGATCAACTCAATCTCTCCGACTTCGCTTCGGGAGAAGAAGAAGTGGCGCTGCCCGAGGACGAGCTCGGCCAGATGGTCTCCCGGCTCCAGCGCGGAGACATTCCTTCCCTGGACGAGGTAGAAGGTATCCTCATCCGAACGGCCCTCGTTCGTTGCAGCGGGAATATCAGCGATGCTGCCAAACAGCTCGGCGTGAGCCGCTCGACAATCTATCGGAAGATGCGCCAGGAGGAGTGAGCTTCCCTACAGGACCGACTCGAAGACCGGCTCGGGCGCTTCAAGGAGCGCCTTGAGCGCCGCCAGGTAACGGCCCACATATCCTCCGTCCACCGGCCGGTGATCGAAGGTCATGGCCAGGGGAAGCATCGGTTTGAACTCGTACCCTCCCTCCTTCTCAACGGGCGTGCTGGCAATCCGACCCATGCAGAGGACGGCGATCATCGGCTGGGCGCTGGCAAGGGTGCCGGCGTCCGCGCCGATGGAGCCGAAGTTCGACACCACGAAATTGCCGTAGTGCTTGCGGAGAAACTTGATCTGCTGGCTGGGGAACTTCATGACCAGCTTGCGGATGAAAAAGGGGACCTTTACAATAAACTCGACCTTCTTGCGAAACTCTCCTTCGCCGCGTTGGATCTTTTCCAGTTCGTCATAACACACGTCGATAAACTCGGCAAAGGTCATGGACGCCGGGTCACGGATCACCAGATACTCCACGTGGCTCTCCACATCCACCGGCACGTTGAGCACCAGTTCGGGGTTCTCCACCACACGTTTTCCGTTGAAGGAGCTGTAGAGGACGGGGAAGTCCATGATCGTGTCGCAGGCGGCCTTGAGGGCCACATGCGTAACCGTGACGCGTCTCTCCTTTCCACGCCTTTCGTTGGCCTGCTTGCGCAGTTCCATGAGTTTCGTGACGTCGGCGCTCACCGACATACTCACCGCAGGAATGAGACGTTTCGTGTCGAATTTCTGTATCTGGAACGTGCGGAACATCCTGTCGGCTTCGGTCAGTTCCTGCATGGTATGCTCCTCAACGTATTGGACGGCAGAAGCTCGACTTCGGGCTTCGGATCGGCGGCGTATTATATCACAAAACGGAAAACTTTCAAGGGCGATGCCTCTCGACGAATCGGTTGACTCCGCACCCCTTTTCGACCATAATGGTTCTCTGGAATGAATACCTGGTTATCGTGGAGGTGATTCCGTTGAGACGTGTGTTGTGGACTCATGCATGGCGCGCCGTTCTGTTCTGCGCCCTCTTCTCCGGTGGCTGCGCCTGGCAGCGGGGCAGGGCCGATAAGAAAACCCTTCGCCAGTCGGTCTACGAGCTCTGGAAGACGAAGCCCCACTGGACCAGATACATTGACTTCCACAAGTACGTGAACGAGCACAAACAGTTCATCCAGATAAACGGCTTCCGCCTCTGCTATGTCGAGAAGGGTCAGGGCGAGTGTGTGATCCTGCTCCATGGGTTGTTCGGATCGAAAAACGTCTGGCGCAGCAACTTCATGACGCTGGCGGAGCACTTCCGCACCGTAGCTATCGACGAGCCGGGGGCGGGCGACAGCGACAACCCTCATCAGAGTGTGTACCGGTACAATCCGGAGCACCTGGCCAAGACCACCCTGGAAGTGATGGACCGCTTGAACATCAAAGAGGCCCACCTGGTCGGCAATTCCCTCGGCGGGATGATCGCTCTGCAAATCGCGCGCGACCATCCCAAGCGGGTCAAGTCGCTCGTTCTCATCGCCCCGGCCGTATGGGACTACTATGGAAAGATCGTGAAGGCCGGCGGCCTGGCCTTCGGCTTCGGCCCCGCTTTGGCTACCGCGCGGCCGACGGCGGAGTTCGGCAATGCCCTGCTCAACGACACCGTATACAATCAAGACGTATTGACCGAGGCCGACCGCTACTACGCCGTGAAATCCCTGATGCAGAACGGCGCACGTAACGCGCTCATCGAAAAGTCACGCGAGCTGTTCAACGGGGACTATCTCCGAAAGGTGTCCAAGACCTTCACCGGACTGAGAACGCGAACGCTTATCCTCTGGGGCGAGAAGGACACCGTTCTGCCGCCGCTGATTGCGCACCGGCTCTACGAGCAGCTCCCGAACTCCGAGATACTCTTTATTCCCTTCTGCGGACATCATCCTCAGGAGGAGGTGCCCCGTATCGTAAATGAGGAGGTGCTTTGGTTTATATCCGGCGGCAAGCTGGGGCAGAGGTGCAAGATGAGGTGAAACGGATCGCCCTGACTGGATTGGAGAAGGCAAACCAATGGCAGGTACTGAGGTCTACATCCTGTGCGACATGGAAGGCATCACGGGGGCTGTCAGTTACCAAATGGACGTCTTTCCAAATGCGCCCAACTACAGCAAGGCGCGCCGCTGGCTGACGGACGATCTGGAGGCGGCGATGCAGGGCGCCCACGAGGCGGGCGCGGATCACTTCACCGTCTATGACATGCACTTCCATGGCGCCAACGTCATGGCCGACCACCTCCACTTGCCCTGCACGATCATTCGCGGCAAACCGCTCGTCAGCGGTATGCGCCGAGGCATCAAGGGCATGTTCATGATCGGTCTTCATGCCATGGCCGGGACCGAACGCGGCGTCCTGCCCCATACCTACAACCACGAGATCGAGCGCATCGAGCTGAACGGCATGGCCGTCGGCGAGATCGGCATCGAGGCGGCCGCGGCGGGATCGTACGGCATCCCCCTCCTCCTCGTCGTGGGCGACGAGGAGGGGTGCGAGGAGGCCCGGACCCTCCTTGGCCCCATCGAGACCGTCGCAGTGAAGTGGCTCGATGACCATAGAAAGGTCGTCCTGAAATCGGACGAGGAGGCCCGGCAGGAGATTTTCGACGCCGCGCAGCGCGCCGTGGCGCGGACGTCGAAGCAAAAACCCCTCCGCATCTCCGGTCGCTGCGAGCTGCGGATTGCCTGCAAGGACGCCTCGTTCCGCGACAAACTGCACGAGAAGTGCGGCGGCGAACCAGAGGGCAGCGATTCACTGATCCTCCAAGGCCCCGACATGCGGACGGTGTACGAACAATTCCGCAAGTCCCAGGTGCGGACGGCATGATGCTCCCACCAACGTAGGTCTTGCGGCAGTCCTTGATCTTGACGAAAGACGTCCGAGAGGGCGATCTCCCGCTTCGAGAGAAATCGCAACGGGCCGGGGTTATCGCATGGGATTGCCGGGCGGTAAAGAGAATTTGAGCCGCTGTGGTACTGCCTCAGTTACGGGGGGAGCGAGTGTCATTCCCGCGCAAGCGGGAATGACGATGGAGCGCTCTGGAGTGAATCCCCCCGTGACTGAGGGATCACCCCGTCCGCCACGCGTTGACTTTTCGCGGGGATCCACCTATCATCAGCCTGAACGTCAAGCGGAGATTGAAACCGGTGCTTGCATCAACCGTAACGAGAACGGCCCTGCGTCACGAGATCATCCGAAAGGGTATGCACTGTTTCGGGTGTGTGGCGGCCGTTGTCGCGGCGAGGCTTCCCCCTTGGGTCGTCGTGGTGGTGTCTGCGGCCGTAGTGCTGGTCTATGTGATCTCCGAGGCGCTGCGTGTGCGCGGCCGGGGCCTTCCCCCGGTTACCATCATCACGGACCTGTGCTCGCGACCCGGCGAGGAGATGCGCCCGGCCTTCGGCCCCGTGGCGCTGGCGTTCGGCTTCGTATGCAGTTTCCTGCTTTTTCCACCCGCTATCGCCCGGTCGGCATTCATAATCGCATGTATCTCCGACAGCGCGGCCGGCCTGTTCGGCCGGACGTTCGGGCGACGCCATATTCCATACAGTCGCAGAAAAACACTGGAGGGTTCGGTTGCGGGTCTTGCGTGCGCCGCGCCGGTGGGTATGCTTTGTCTCGGCCCGGCTCATGGGATCATCGCGGCCGCCGTAAGCACCGTCATCGAGTCGCTGCCGATTCGGGACCTGGACAATCTGCTGATGCCGTTGGCAACGGGATGCGTCCTGGTCCTGCTCGGCGCCTGACGGACCTACCGCCCCGTAATGATCTTCAGTTGCCGTCGGGCTACGCGCCCAGCGGAGCCCGAGCCATTGGACAGATCGATGGCCTTGTTGAATGCCTCCTTGGCCTCCGTCCAATTGCCCTCTCCCTGATAGGCCTTTCCGAGCCAGACATAGAGCATCGCCGACTCCGGCTTGTCGTCAAGGATCGGCGTGATCAATTCGACCGCTTCCTTGTAGTCACCCATACGGATCAACTGGGCCGCCTTGCGCGACACCGAAACCGTGCCCTTGACCTCCGTCCGCGTGGCGCCGGCCACCTCGCGCCGAGCCTGCTGAAGCAGCCGCTGCTCCAGCCGGTTCTCTCCCCCGCCACGCAGGCCGCCGCCTCTTCCCGCTCCGGTCTGTTCGGCTTCCTTCAGGGACTGCTTCGCCTTGTCTTTTTCGCCCCGACGGCTGTATAGAAGGGCCAAGCCGAGGAGCGCCACGGTGTTCTTCGGATCAATGGACTTTGCCTTCTTGAGCCGGCTGTCGGCGCCGCTCAGGTTGTTCATATTCAGGTACGCAATACCAAGTTCGGCGTGGATATCTGCATTTGCGGGATCGGCCGCAATGGCCTTCAGATAGTTCTCAATCGCCGTGGTATGGTCACGGCTCCGCATTGCCCTGCGAGCGGCAAGCAGGTATTGCTCGCCATCCCCCTTCACTACCGTCGCGAATCCCAAAACAAAGACCACGGCAAGCCAACAGTTCGGCGCCCTCATGATCGCCTCCTTCCCATCCGACCTTGATGCCTTCTCACCGCTCCGCTCAGATCATCTCACGCAAAGCCCGTGCCAGCGGGCAAATTTCATTTTACTCCCCCAAGGCGCGTTCTACAACGAGGAAAGGGGCGCTGGCACGTAAATGCTATTTACGCAAAAAGAGCGGCTTTTACGCAGACGCACGAAGAATCGAATGGGCGTTCTACTTCACGACATTAGGAATTGCGTCAGGGTAAAATAAGACGCTTTCCTCCTTCTTGAACTCGCCGATGATCTTCTGGCCTTCGGACGACGTGACCCAGGCGATCAGCATCATCGCCTGCATATACTTCACGTGAGGATACTTCGCGGGGTTCACGGCGATGATGCCGTAGGGGTTATACAGTCGCTCGTCTCCCTCGCAGACGATACGCAGATCGATCTTGTCCCGGAATGCCAGATACGTCGCCCGGTCGGCGAGGGTGTAGCCCTGTTTCTCATTCGCCATCGTTATCGTGGCGCCCATACCCTGGCCCACCTCGAGATACCACCCCCCCTTCGGCTCGATACCCGCCGCCTGCCAGAGGGACAGCTCCTTCACGTAAGTACCAGACCGATCGCCCCGGGAGACGAACACCGCCTCACCGTCGGCAATCTTCTTCAAGGCAGCCGCCGCGTCCTTCTCGCCCTTTACCTTGGCCGGATCGGTTGGGGGACCGAGGATGACAAAGTCGTTGTGCATGACATCCCGTCGGTTGACGCCGTACCCCTCTGCCACGAACCGGTCTTCGAGCGACCGTGCGTGAACAAAAACAACATCCGCATCGCCGTTCTCCGCGATCTTCAGGGACTTGCCCGTCCCGACGGCGATCACATCCACATTGATGTTGTACTTTTCTTCAAAGGGCGGAAGCAACACATCCAAGAGTCCCGAGTTCTCCGTGCTCGTTGTCGTTGCCATCTTCAGCCGAACCTGCGCGTTCGCATTCGGGGCGACGCCCAGGACCAGCATGCACAACACAATCCCCCCGAACATCTCCCGTCTCATCAAACTTCTCCCTCGTTTTCGCATACAAGGACGGCCCATCTGTCCTTCCCTTCAGGTCAGGCGCCCGTCCTGCTCCCACTTTCCCCGCCAAGCCTTTTCATCAGAATCGATATGTTTGTACGAACATATCGCCTCCAAAAAAAGAAACCGCAGACAGCATTATCGTTTCCCAAAATGTCGAGCGAACTTCTCGTCGATTACGTCGTTGATCCCCGCTCGGAACGCGAGGTATTTCAGCAGAAAATCTCGACCTCGCTTCGTCAGCCGGGCCGCGCCTCCGCCCACGCCACCTCGCTGGGTCTCGACGATTTTCATCTGTGAACGCCCCTCCAGCTTCTTGATGTAACCCCATGCCTGCCGGTAGGATATGCCGAGCTCTCTGGCGGCCTCGCTGATGGAACCGGCTCTGTCCACCGCCGATAGGAGCTCCGCCCGGCCGTCCCCCATCAGATAGACTCCATCGATCTCAAGCCACACCTTGGACTTCGGTTTGAATCTCGCCCTTCGCATGGGTCCCAATCCGACCAAGAAGTCTCCAAACAAATCAGAACTATGCGCCTTGCTCTTGCCTTCCCAGCCAACAGATGTCACTGCGCTGCCCATTAGAGTACAAAATGCCTCCGCTCCATGCAAGGATAACTTTTCTTGACGCTTGACACATTCTTATGTGCTCTGCAAGAATATAGTGTTCAAGAACGGAGGGGGACACCCAGACAAATCGGCGTGACTTTCAAGGAGTACAGTATGCCTTTTGGCTACCACAACAAGATCCTCAGGGCCGATCTCACCGAGGGAAAGACGTCCATCGAAGAGCCGGGGGATCTCGTCTATCGCAAGTACATGGGCGGAAGCTCCCTGGCGCTATACTATCTCCTTGCAGAGCTTCCCAAGGGGACCGATCCCCTGAGTCCGGACAACGTTCTGATCTTCGCACCCAGCATCATCACCGGCACACAGATCGCCGGCGGCAGCCGCTACACCGTCGCCGCCCGCTCTCCCCTCACTGGCGCCTATGGCGAGGCCGAGGCTGGCGGGTGGTGGGGACCGGAGCTGAAGCGTGCGGGATTTGATGCCATCATCATCAAAGGCAAATCCCCGAAGCCGGTGTATCTCTGGATTCACGATGGCGAAGCCGAAATCCGGGATGCATCGCAGCTCTGGGGCAAGCTCACCGGTGAGGTGCAGGACGCGATCCACGGAGAACTCGGCGACACGAAGGTCCGCATCGCCCAGACCGGCCCGGCCGGGGAAAAGCTGGTCCGCTATGCCTGCATCATCAACGAGCTTCGCCACGCCAACGGCCGCACCGGCATGGGCGCCGTCATGGGGTCCAAGAACCTCCGCGCCATCGCCGTGCGCGGCACACAGAAAGTGCCGGTGGCCGACGAGGACGGGGCGAAGCAGGCCCAGCGCCATGTCCGCGAGAACCACACAAAACAGCCCGGCGACCTGTCCGACCTGGGAACGCCTCGACTCGTTGAAATCCTGAACGAGAGTGGGATTCTCCCCACGCGCAACTTCCACGATGGCGAATTCGACGGCGCGAGCAACATTAGCGGCAAGAAGATGAAGGACACCGTCCTCGCCAAGACCGGCACGTGCTACGCCTGCCCCGTGGCATGCAAACGCGAAGTGGCGTTCGAGGACGACCGGTTCAAAGTCGAGGGGCGCTACGGCGGCCCCGAGTATGAAACCCTCGCATCGCTCGGCTCATTCTGCTGCGTGGACGACCTGAAGGCCGTTTGCGCCGGCCACCAGCTCTGCAATGAACATTGTATGGACACCATCTCCACCGGTGTCGCCATCGCCTTCGCCATGGAATGCTACGAGAACGGAATCCTCACGAAGGAGGATACCGATGGCATCGAGCTGGCCTTCGGCAACGCCGACGCCATGGTGGCCATGGTCGAGAAGATCGGCAAGCGCGAAGGCTTCGGGGATATTCTGGCCGAGGGCATCCAACGCGCCGCTGAGAAAATCGGCAAGGGCGCGGAAAAGTACGCCCACCACATCAAGGGCCAGGAAGTGCCCATGCACGACCCGCGTGGCAAGACCGGGTCGGCCCTCAGCTTCGCCACCTCCCCCACCGGCGCGGACCATGTCGAGGCCCCGCACGACCCCTTCTACACCGGCCTGAATCCCAAGGGCGGCGAGCCGCTCTCGCTCATGGGCATGCTCGAACCGGCCGACCCGCTCGACATGAGCCCGAAGAAGGTGGAGCTCTTCTACCACGGCCAGCTGGTCTGGTCGCTCTACAATTGCATTGGCATGTGCAACTTCGCCGCCGCGCCCCTGGGGCCCGTCCCGCTCCGTGTGCTGTGCGATCACGTCGCAGCGGTAACCGGATGGGACACGAGCCTATTTGAGCTCTTCAAGGTGGCCGAGCGATCCTCAGTTATGGCGCGCGCGTTCAACTACCGGGAGGGTTTTACGAAAAGCGATGACTACCTCCCAAAGATTCTGCACCGGCCGCTCGAAAACGGAAAGCTCAAGGGACATAAGATTGACACGGAGAGATTCCAGGAATTCCTCAAGACATATTACGAAGCAATGGGCTGGAACCCGGAGACCGGCTATCCGACGCGCGGCAAGCTGGCGCAGCTCGATCTTCTTTGGCTCGAAGATGTGGTGTAACATCCATTGCAAAAGGCAATTTGCAATTTGAATTCTAAGCGAAGGGAGGAGTAGCTATGGCTCTGTCAGGAATCATGGGAAAGATATTGTTCGTGGATCTATCGCGCGGCAAGATCAATGCAGAAACACCTCCCGATAAACTTTATGAGCAGTACATCGGCGGCTACGGCCTTGGCGCGTACTACATCTACACCCGCCAAAAAGGAAAGGTGGACCCCCTCGGGCCGAAGAACATGCTCGGCTTCGTCACCGGCCCACTCACGGGGACCACCGCGATCACGGGAAATCGTTACGCCGTCGTCGGCAAGTCACCGAAGTGCGGCACCTGGGGCGACGCCAACTCCGGCGGGAGCTTCGGCCCGGGCCTTAAGTGGGCGGGGGTCGATGGTGTGTTCTTCACGGGCAGATCGAAGACCCCGGTTTATCTCCTGATTGAGAACGGTGAGGCGTCCATCCTCTCCGCCAAGGGCCTCTGGGGAAAGGACAGCAACAAGACCGAGGACATCCTGAAAAAGAAA
>JAADGH010000021.1 GCA_013152475.1 Planctomycetota bacterium | reverse complement strand
CCCTCGCCGGCGACAACGTCCGCATCGAAATCGCCGCCCTCGGCGACGACGCCGCCGTCCTGGGAGCGGCGGCGATGGCGTGGAGGCGGGGGTGAGTGCGTTTTTCTCTTGCATGTCGGTCACCCTTGTATAATACTTCTATGGGTGCTCAGTAGTTGCGGAACCCTCGTATCGGCAGTAGAGGAGCAAGCACCTCTCATGCTGTGGGAAGAGCATATCCCGGCGGACATCAGGGATCTCTATGAGGTCCACGATTTCCATCATGCGGCAGCCATCTTGTCCAAGGAATTCCCGGAGGAGTTCCACGAGATATGTGATGCCCTGAGGTGTTTTCGCTTCACCGAGAAACAAGTTAGGGAAAGTGGAGGGAGTCGCAGCGAGATCCCCAAGACATTCTCAAGAATCCTTGGCCCTCTCGGCTGGCGAGAGATGAAACTGAGCGCTAAGCTCATTGTCGAGGATGAGAACAAGAAGAACGTCGTGCAGATTGACACACACAAAGTCGACTACATCAAGAACCGCGTTGCGTTCGACCTGGAATGGAATAGCAAGGACCAGACGTTTGACAGGGATCTCTACGCCTTTCGCGCCTTCTTTGAATACGACAGAATCAGCGTTGCCATCTTGGTCACCCGCAGCAATGAGCTGGATCCGTGGTTCAAGTCGTTGGGAACCGCAACAGGCAAGACGCGACCCTACAAGAGTAAATATGGCGCCAGTACAACACATATGGGGAAGCTCCTGCCACGCTTGAAGGCGGGGCGCAATGGCGGATGCCCGGTCTTGGTGTTTGGGATCACTACGCAACTTCTTGCGGAGGAGGGCGCCGATGGGGAATAACGGACACCCGTCTGCAGGCCAAGACTTGCTGACATTCGCAAAGAACCAGAGCTTCTCGACAGTCCTTGCCGACCCCCCCTGGCGCTTTTCAAATCGCACCGGCAAGATGGCTCCGGAACACCGGCGGCTTTCACGATACAGCACCATGAACTTGCGGGAGATCATGGATCTGCCTGTGGCGGAGCTCGTCAGTGAACCTGCGCATCTATACCTTTGGGTCCCCAATGCTCTCCTTGCCGAGGGGCTTCAAGTCGTCGAACGTTGGGGGTTCACGTATAAGACGAACATCGTGTGGTACAAGATTAGGAAAGATGGCGGCCCAGATCGACGCGGTGTCGGTTTCTACTTCAGAAATGTGACGGAGTTGGTTCTCTTCGGCGTACGCGGCAAGAACGCTCGAACGCTAAAGCCAGGACGAACCCAAGCCAATCTACTGGCAACCCGGAAGCGCGAGCACAGCCGAAAACCCGATGAACTCTACGATATTATCGAGGCATGCAGCCCCGGCCCCTACCTGGAGCTCTTCGCACGACACTCCCGCCCCGGCTGGTCGCAATGGGGCAATGAGCATGAGCAACATCTTGGCAAGAAAACAACGCATCCGCCCAAGAAGGTGCGACTGCGCCGCTCCGGGAAGAACATCTATCAGTATGAAATAGCGGAAGGGCGCGCGGCATACGAGAAGTAGCCCCCCTACTGAATTCTAAACCCCACCGCCTTCCCCTCCTTCCCTGTCAGCCTGACGGAGAAGGTCCAGTTGCCGGAGCGCTCGCAGGATTTGAGGAGGGGCCTGTTCGGGCCCAGGTTTTCCTTTTGACTTCGGCCTGACAAGTGTTTACAGACAGGTCATGCCATAATTTCTGCGACAAGTTTATCGAGGCGAGTGCGGTCGCGAATGGGATCCCAAGGTGCGATATACGCCCGAAAGCTATGATTGTGGCGCGTGCGGGAGAGACCCTATCTTTTGCCCGACGGCACACTGCTGCCCCGTCCCGGATACACAGACACGGTGTTGCAGGGCCGTATGCCGAATGTCCTCCGGGATGGACTGTCGAAAGTGTTGAGCGACTCGTTCCTTCGTTCGATTGCGGACATGAAGAAAAGCGATCTGCTTGCCCGGAACGAGGAGTGCGCCACCTGCGAGCGGTTTGAGGATTGCGGGATGGGGTGCAGGGCCTCGGCGGTGATAGAGACGGGCGATCTTATGGCGAATGGCCCCCTACCTCCACCCATGGCCGATAGAGAAAACGACATCCCGCCGGCGGCGGTGAGCCGGTGGGATGACTGAGAGTTGACGCGCGGTGAAAAATATGCTCAAATCATGCAGCGCCTCGCGGCATTGACCCGTAACACGAAGGAGGACCTGCCATGTTCTCGAATCCCCGACATGGTGTCATCTTCACGCTGACCTTGTTCTGCATCCTGCAAGGTGGCGTTCCTTGTGCTTGTGCGCAGGTACGCTCCGGGGCGGGACACGCTGCCAAACCGCCTGCGAAGGCGGAGAACCTCTTCACGAATCCGGGCTTCGAGGTCCTCGGGCCGGGCGGGGGCGGCTGGCGTATGGACAAAGGGGGCAAGACCGTTGCCCGGTTTGCTGTGGACAGGGAGGACGCGGCGGAGGGGGAATACAGCGCGCGGGTCACGATAGATCGGGTGGAGAAATGGGGGACGCAGTTCGGCCAGGGGATCAAGGCCGGCAAGAAAGGGAAGACCTATACTTTCGCGGTGCTCGCCAAGGCCACGAAGGAACCGGCCACGGTGAATCTGCAGATCGAGCGCCGCGGGAAACCCTATGACCGGGCGGCGAAAAGCGAGATGTTTACCCTCCAGAAGGACAAGTGGACGGAGCTCCACACGACATTCAAGGTAGAAAAGGATTTCCCCCAGGGCTGGTTCGCATACATAAGCTGCACGCAGCCCAATTCCGAGTACCGGGCCGACATGTTCCGGCTGTACGAGGGGGAATACGTCCCCTACAAGGAGATTGCGAAGCAGGAATTAGCGGCCCATCGGGTGCGCCTGTTCGACACGGGGGGGGCTTCGTCCGAGCCGCTTTCGAGCGATGCGATGGCAAAAAAAAATGGGTGGACGGAAGTTGCGGAAGACCGGACAGGCTACGCGTTCAAGGGCGATGCCTGCATGACAAACAATTATCTTGCCCTGGTTTTGCGGAAGGGCGCGAAGGGGGCGGAGTGGTACTATTGCCTGGGGGGGCAGATGGTCAAAGGGCCGACCCTTGTGCCGGTGGGTGCAGGCGGCGACAGGGCCAGGGCGATCGAGTCTTTCCAAGTGGTGGAGAACACACCGGCCAAGGCCCTTCTGGAAGTGAGTTTCGCCACGATATCCGGCAGGAAGATCGTCACGCGCTATCTGCTCAAGAGGAAGAAGCCAATCGTGGAGACGCAGCCCGGGGAGGGAACCGAAGAGATTGCGGTGGAGACGCAGAGCAAGTACGCTGTGCTTCCCGATGTGTTTGGGTGGGACCTGGTCGTCCGGGCGGAGAAATGCGGGCCGTCCCAACTTCGATTCCCCAGCGAGAATGTGGTGGCGCAGTTGACGGACGACGGCAACGCGATCGTCCTGTGTGTCTGGAGGTCGCGCGACCAGAGGGTGAACCTGACCCTCGAGGGGGAGGGGGGACAGAGAGTCATCTCGTCGACTCGCATAGGATACAAGGAGGGCAAAGACTTCGATGTCTGGGTATCGGTCCTGGCGGCCCCTGGCATCTGGTACGAGCAGAAGATCAGCGAGCTCGACCCGGTCAAGGACAAGAAGCTCGACTGGAAGGTCCCCTTCCGTGCGCTCTGGCGAGCGGACTTCCGAAGGGTGGATGGCCTGATCGACTCCTGGGCCATGGTGATCAAGAAACAGGACGGCCGGTACGATTCTTTCGGCATCAGTCTGAAACGGAAAAGGACCGTCTGGGCGTCCGCTCGCAGCACCTACGCCTATCCGGCGTGCATCGAGGGCGACAGCGCCTATCTGCGGAAGAGCCGCTTCGAAGGCCTGCCGAAGCTGAAATACAGGGACGATGGGAAGGTGGTGATCTACCCGTTCCAGAGGATCAGCGGGAGCCCGGCGACGGCCTACGGGGTTATGGACGTTCTGCTTGAGGCGTTGCGAGACACACCGGAGTCCAAGCATGCCGAGAACCTCCTCCGCATCCAGCGCGTGCCAAGGGACAGGTATCCGGCCACCTGCGGTGTGACGGCGGAATACGAAAAGATCTTCGATGCCAAAGAGGAAAAGGCCAAGAAGGCCAAGCTTCTCGAACGGCTGGACGCGATGGATCATTTCGTCGTCGGCATACGAAGCCGCATCGACGAATACACGGCCTGGGGAAAGCAGGTGCGCGAGTTCTGCGCGAAGGAAAAGGCCGCAACGCCTCAGCTTGCGCCGCTTATTGATGAGTTGGACGGTATCGTCGCGAAGTTCGACGAGGTGTGGGAGCGGTTGCACCTGAAGGAGAGGAACCCGGCGGCGGCGAAGGTCCTCATCCAGAAGGTCATCGACCTGATCGACAGCAATGAAGACAAGAAGGATGAGAAGGCCAAGCTGCTGGGCCGGGAAACCCGTCTCCTCGGCGGGAGCCAGGACCATTCGATCGGCGACTTCCGTGTAATCACGAAGGAACTGAGACAGCGGGCCGGATACCGTATGATGGAAGCGAAGGACGATGCGTCGTTCGATTTTGCCAGAGAGATGCGTGACCGGACGATGGAAATGCTGCACTGCGGTTTCGGGCATGAGGGGCTCTACACGAACTGATGGTGGCATGTATGGACGAAAAAAATCAGAGGCAACTATGAAAACCAGAACAACAGGCGTCGTCGTATTGATCGGGGCGATGTGGATGGGAATGGTTCTCTTGTCCTCGTGTCAAAAAGAGGCGGGGAAGAGCGGCGATAGCTCTGCCGCCCGGAGGCCCGCGCAAGCGCCCAAAGCGATCAAGACCCAGTCCGGGGTGGACATGCTCGTCATCCCCGGCGGCTCGTTCATGATGGGAGACAAAAGCGGCCCGCCCGACGCGCGGGCGGTTCATAAAATTACGCTGAGCGCCTTCTGCATGGACAAGTATGAGGTGACACAGGTGCAGTACGAGGACTTGGTCGGCAACAACCCCGCCAAGTTCGAAGGCGACAAGAACCCGATGGAGCAGGTGCGATGGATGCAGGCGGCGCGATACTGCAACGCACGCTCCGAGAAAGAGGGCCTGAAGCCCTGCTACGACGAGGAGACCTGGGCATGTGACTTTGCTGCGAACGGGTACAGGCTTCCGACCGAGGCGGAATGGGAATACGCCTGCCGGGCGGGCACGGATACGGCCTACTGGTTCGGTCGCGATCCACAGGCATTGGCCTCCCACGCCTGGTTCAAGGGGAACTCCGGCAAGAAGACCCATGAGGTAGGTGAGAAACCGCCGAATCCGTGGGGCCTGTACGATATGCACGGCAATGTCTCCGAATGGTGCAACGACTGGTATGGCGCGGACTACTACAAAACCGGTCCGGAGAAAGATCCCAGGGGACCGGACGCCGGCAAGAAGCGTGTGATACGCGGCGGAAACTGGTCCGCCCCGCCCGAGAAGTGCACGTCGGCCTACCGCCTGAGCGACGCCCCGGCCCTTTCCGATGTGTGTCTGGGGTACGACATCTACGGTTTTCGATGTGTGCGAAGGCCCTCCGAGGAAGAGAAGAAGTGATCGGGTCCTTCCAGAGAAGTCGTTGATGGCCGGCTCCCCCATCGGAAAGGAAGCATGTCATTTCACACGTGGGCCTTTGCCCTTTTCTTCCTTGTCTTCTACATAGGCTACCTGCCGATACGCAAGACGCGGTGCGGCACGTACTGGCTCCTGGCCGCCAGCTACCTCTTCTACGCCTCGTGGAACCCATACTTCCTGATTCTGATCCTGTTCACGACATCCGTGGACTATTTCGTGGTCTTGCGGATGGCAAGGAGCGAAAAGAAGAGGCTGTGGCTCCTTGTCAGCCTTGTGTGCAATCTCGGCTGTCTGGGGTTCTTTAAGTACAACCGCTTTGCCATTGACAATATCAATGCGATCTGTGGGCGCTTCGGGCTGGGCTATTCAATCTCCTATCCCGGCGTCGGCCTGCCTGTCGGGATCTCCTTCTTCACGTTCCGCTCCATCAGCTATACCATCGACGCCTACCGGGGGCGCGTGGAACCCGAGACCCGCTTCGTCCGCTATGCCGTCTTCGTCTCGCTCTTTCCGCAACTGCTCATGGGGCCCATTGATCGCGCCAGCCATCTGCTGCCCCAGATACGAAACGTGGCGGAGCGGAGGATCACGATTCAGAACCTGACCGACGGGCTGTCCATCTTCTGCGTCGGCCTGTTCAAAAAAATGGTCCTCGCCGACTCGCTTGGGCTCTACGTGGACAAGTTCTACAGCGCCCCCGCCTTCGCCGACGGATCGCACCTCATGGTGGCCACGTTTGCCTTCGCCTGGCAGATCTATTTCGACTTCTCCGGCTACACGGACATGGCCCGCGGCATTGCCAAGACGATGGGCTTCGACCTGATGCTCAACTTCAACAACCCCTACCTGGCGAACGGCCTCGGAGACTTCTGGAGACGGTGGCATATCAGCCTTTCCACGTGGTTCAAGGATTACCTCTACATCCCCCTCGGCGGCAACCGGAAGGGGACGCTGCGCACCTACGTCAACATGTCCATCACCATGGTCGTATCGGGCCTGTGGCACGGCGCCGCGTGGACCTTCGTCATCTGGGGTGCGCTCCACGCGCTGGGCCGGGTCGTCACCCGCGAGTTCGAACGGACGGCCTTCTACCGTGACAAGGTCCCCAATACGATCAAGCAGTTGGCCGTCTTTCTCTTTGTGTGCTTCGCGTGGATATTCTTCAAAGCAAAGACCTTCGGCGACGCCGTCCTGATCGTGAAGAAGATCTTCTCCGGGTCGATGACCGACCCGCGGTTCCCTTTGTTTTTCGCTGGCCTGGTGCTTGTCGTGTGGGCCTACCAGTTTGTGTTTGAATCCAGGTTCAAGCGGGTCCTGGAGTCGAGGGTCGTGACGGTTGGATTGGTGTTCCTGATGCTGCTCTACATGCTGTTCTTCGCGACATCCACCGAGCAGCCGTTCATCTATCAACAATTTTAGGGTCGAGCACATATGGCAAGGAACTCAGCAAACCTTGAGGCGTTCAGTTCCAATGCCGTGAGGCTGTCCTGGAGGGGCTGGATCGCGGTGGCCTGTCTTCTCCTGGCGCTACTCATTGCGGTCCCGGCCGGCTGGTTTCACTGGGAGAGATTCGATCCGCCCCCGTCATTTCGCATCCCGTACAACCTCAGCAATGATTACTTTCTCTACACCCAATGGGCCGCGTATGCCTCTGCGCGTTATCCCGCCCTTGTCGTGGGCGATTCGTTCGTCTGGGGCGAGTATGCCGCCAGCACGGATACCCTGTCGGGGTCTCTGAACAAGGCGATCGGGAGGGGATGCTTCGCGAATCTCGGCCTGAACGGCCTCCACCCCGCCGCCGCCGAGGGCCTGATGCGGTACTACGGCGGGACCATAAAAGGCAAACATGTCCTTGTGCATTTCAACCCCCTCTGGGTACAGTCTCGGGAGCTCGACCTGAGAGGGGATGGGACAAACGACCGGTTCCGCGTCCAGCACCCCCGGCTTGTGCCGCAGCTCCGCCCGCGAATCAAGGCGTATCACGCCACGCCCTCGGAGAGAGTCGCGGCCGTTGCCGAGCGGTATGTGCCGTTTATCGGCCTGCGCGGCCACATCAAGTCGGTCTATTTCGGCAAGATGAGCACCACGGAATGGCTGCTGAAGAACCCGTACGCAAATCCGTTTCCGAGCCGAGATCCACTGGCGCCGATGATTCAGAAGAGCAGCAAGGCGCACAGCCTGCCGGAAAGCTGGGAGAAAAAGGGGATTCCGCCGCAGGACTATCCGTGGGTGCAGTTGAAGGAGTCGTTTCAGTGGACATGCTTTCTTCGGGAGCTTGCCGTCCTCCGCACGCGGGGCAACGAGGTCTTTGTCCTCCTGGGGCCGTTCAATCCCTATCTCATGACCCCCAGGAGCCTGTCGGTCTACAGGAGCCTGCGCGCCGAGATGGAGGCGTCACTCAAGGCGAACGGCATCGCCTACTACCTCGCCCCCGATCTGCCAAGCAACCGCTACACGGATGCCAGCCATGTCGCCAGGGAGGGCTATGCGGAGATCGCCGGCGCCATGCTGGAGGACGCCGGCTTCGCGAACTGGCTGAAGCCCGTGGTGACTTCCAGCGGCCGCAAGACTCACTGAGAACCTATCCGGAAACCTGTAGTCGCACGCTTAGGCTGCCGCAATCTCGCACCCGTAAAGGGTGCGGCTACAGAAGATGGGGTCTTCGATGCCGTTGCCCCTTCCACATCCACGGGGCGCGATAGCGAGAGCAGCATCAGCAATCCGTCCTTCATTCTTCACCCCCCGGTTCCTCGCCGAGGTTGTGGTGGCCGACGACCATGCCGGAGTCGAGGTGATCGCGCTTGACGGTGCGGAGGGTCTTGTAGAGATCAATCATATCGTGAATGCCGCCGGCGAGGAACCAGATCGTCGTGCCGACGCCGATAATGACCGTGACGACGATTTTCCACCACCAGAACGTGGCCCACCCGTCGTTCGACATGCCCCAGGTCAGGTTGATGATCGTGCCGACAGCAAAGATGGCGAACCAGGCCATCGTCCACCCGAACTTGCCGTAGTAGATCCACCTGTCGGTGCGGGAGTATTCCTCCGAAGGGAGAACGGCTTTGAGTCCGACGGGGGGCGTCTCTATACCTTTTGCATGGTCGCCCTGGATGGCGTACTGGCCGCGGTGGAGCATACGGTCCATGTCAAAGGCGGGGCGTTTGAGCACGAGCCAGGCATACAACGAGCACGCCACGTAGCCGGTGATGGCCGAGAGCATCGCGAAGAAGTTGATCCACTGCCCGTGGAAGGGGAAGTGCTCGCGGCAGACCTTCCAGTTGATTCCCGGCACACGGTTGGCGATGCCTTCGATGACGTATTTCAGGCTTGCGATCATCCACGGCGCGTTCGCCTCCATCCAGGGGTAAATGGTCCCGGGCCATAAGATGCGGAGGGTCATGCCGATGCCCGCAATCGTGCTGCCAATGATCATGGCCGCCCACGCGCCGCCTGCGGACCCCCGCTTCCAGTAGAGTCCCCCGATGATGACCGACCCCGCGCCGCCGAGGTAAATGGCCCCGGTCATGGCGAAGAACATGAGGATGTAGTCGTTCTGTTTCCAGAGCAGACTGAAGAAGAAAATGAACACCGCCACGAAGAGGATCGACCCCCGCAGCAGCCACAGGTGGACCTTCGGGTCGAAGGGCTTCTTGCGAAAGGGCAGGATCACATCCTGGATGAAAATGCTGCCCCAGGAGTGGAGGTAGGTGTCGTGGGTGGTGATGAAGGCGCAGAGCATCACGGCCGCGAAGAGCCCGGCAATGCCGGTGGGCAACATGCGGACCATGACGACGGGGACGGTGATCTGGCTCCTGATTTTTGCGTTCTCGACGGTGTCCAGGACGCTGTTGGCCTTGGCGGCCACGTCGGCAAACTGGGGGCTGTGCATCACGCACCATGCGCCGACGGGCAGGAGCATGAGGAGCAGGTAGAGCACCAGCCCGCGCCACTCGCCCAGGATGCCGGCCATCTTCGCCTCGTGGGCCGACTTGGCCGAGCAGTTGTAGCCCTGCGACCCCTGCCACGCCCGGCAGAAGTAGACCGCGCCGAGTGCGCCGACGAGAAAGTAGAAAACGGTGAAGCTGTCCACCTTGCTCGTGTGGAAGGGGTTGAGCATGGAGGCGTCGGCGGGCGCGGTCTTGAGCGTGGCCACCAGCGTCCCCCAGTCAAACATGCAGAAAATAACGACCATGATGATGAGCAGGATAACGTTGGTGAACATGCCCTGGAAGAAGTCGGTCACCATCACCGCAATCTGCCCGCCGAGGAAAACAAAGAAGAGGGAAACGCCGATCAGGATGAGCATGACAAGGGCAAACACCAGGGTGGTGTCGGGCAGGCCGCAGAAATAGATGAAGAACCGCGCCCCGACCGACGGGAAGATGCCGAAGTTGATCACCCCCGACACCCACATCAGGATCCCCGCGAAGATTCGAAAACGCTTGCTGTAGCGCACCTCGAAGAACTGCGCCATGGTCAGGGCGCGTGTTTCACGAAAGCGATAGATGACGAACCCCGACAGGGCCAACAGAAGCTGGATGGGGATCATCATCATGCCCCACCACGCCGCCGTGAACCCCGCCCGGTAGTACATCTCGAACAGGGCGATGACCGTGACGGCCCCCAGCCCGGCGATGCCCCCGGCCACGCACAGCAAATACCGCCCCGCGCAGCGGTTCGCCGCCAGGAAATCGGCGACGCTCTGGGTGTATCGCTTCGTCGTCACCGCCAGGACGATGATGGCCCCGAGCATGACGACCATGATGGTCCAGTCGATCCAGTGCAGGTTCATCCAGACTCCTTCGCCTCTCCACGTAGCCGCAGGCTTTATGCCTGCGGGAGGTCATCGCGGGAATGCGCACCCCTAACGGGTGCGGGTACAAATGCCCGGTTCGGGGATAAGTTCTTACCCCACCTTGCCTACATAATCCGGCAGGAGCATGGGCGAGGGCTGCTCGATGTCCGCCCCGGCCTCGGCACGATCCTTCTCGAACTCCGTCAGGAAGTCGAGCGAGAGTCTTCCGACCTGGGCCTGCCTCACCCGCGCCGCCGCCGCGCCCCCGGCCAGGCGTCCGAAGACCACGATGTCGAGAAGCGAGTTGCCCATCAGCCGGTTGCGGCCGTGGAGCCCGCCGGTGACCTCACCCGCGGCGAACAGGTTCGGCACGGACGTCTCCGACTCCTCGTTGATCCACAGTCCCCCGTTCTGGTAGTGGAGCGTGGGATAGACTAACATCGGCTGCTTGCTGATGTCAATGCCGTGGCGCTGGAACTGGCGGAACTTCGCCGGCAGCTCGCGCTGCACCGCGCCCTCGCCGTGGAGGATGTCGATCATCGGCGAGTCGAGCCAGACGCCGACCCGGCCGGTGGGGGTGGGGACGCCCTTCTTGCGTTCTCCGCACTCGCGAATAAATGCCGACGACTCCACGTCGCGCGGCTCCTCGTTGAAGACGAACTGCTCGCCGTCGATGTTCAACGGCTGCGCGCCGAGGGTGCGGACTTTCTCCGTGATGAGCAGGCCCACGTTCTGCTCGGGATAGACCACCCCCGTCGGGTGGTACTGCACCGAGTCGGCGAAGCGGAGCTTGACGCCCGCGCGATACCCGAGGACCAGGCCGTCGGCCGTCGCGCCGTAGTGGTTTGTCGTGGGGAAGCCCTGGATATGCAGGCGGCCGATGCCGCCCGTGGCGAGGATGGTGGTCTTCGCCCGGATGACACGGAGACGCTCGGTCTCTATGTTCTTGACCACGGCGCCGGCGCACCGGCCCTTGTCGTCCAAAACAAGCTCGATGGCCGGGGAAAACTCGATGACTTCGATACCGTCTCGATTTCTCGCCTCGTCACGGACGGTGCGCATGATCTCCGCGCCGGTCATGTCGCCGGCGGAGTGCATGCGCTTGCGCGATGTGCCGCCGCCGTGGAGGACCTTCATCGAGCCGGTCTCGTCCTTGCCGAACATGACGCCGAGCCTTTCGAGCCATTGAATCCCTGCGGGCGCGTCGTGGACGAGCTGTTTGACCAGCTTGCGGTCGTTGACAAAATGCCCGCCGCCGACGGTGTCGAGAAAGTGGATGGCGGGTGAGTCGGCCGGCTTGTCGGCGGCCTGGATGCCGCCCTCGGCCATCATGGTGTTGGCGTCGCCATGGCGGAGCTTGGTGACGATGAGCACATTGCACCCCGCCTCCTGGGCCACGAGCGCGGCGATGGTCCCCGCGCCGCCGCCGCCGATGATGAGGATGTCGGTGTCGTAGTCGGGGGAGTCCAAGTCAACTGCCTTCGGGTCGAGCAGGCTCGGGGCCTCGAGGATGTCGGCCAGCTCGTTCGGCACGCGCTCGCCCTGGTTCGGGCCGACGCGCAGCTCGCGGAAGGCGCTGTCGTTGAAGTCGGGATGGAATTTTTTGAGGATGTCCTCCCGTTCTTCCATGGACATGGCGGGGAAATATTCCTTCAGTCGCTCAGGCCGAGTGGCCTCGACCTTCTTGATGAGCTCAAGCATGTCGGATGTGTAGGGCATGGTTCCATCCTCGGTTGCATCGTGTGAAAGCGGGCCGACCTATGCGGCGTATCGGATGACCTCAAGCTCGGCGGTGGTATCGGCGTTCATGAGGATTTCGTCCACACGCTTCATCACCGGATCGTCCAGAAGGTACTCACTACATCCCTCACACTGGAGAACAGGCAGTTCCTTGAGAATGACGATACTGGTCTCACTCACCTTGAATGGAAGGGCGGTGACTGCCGCCTTCATTGTGGCTCCGCAAATATGACACTTCATGGTGACGGTCTCCTCGTTTTCAGGTCGGCTTCCCATTCGCTTGGGTTCGGACGATACGCCGTGACGACTCGCACATTATCCCCCTCCATATCAGCGGCAAACAGCACATGAAATGCTCGGCCTTGGTGCTGGGAGTAGATTAGGTAGCTCGGCAGATACTTGTCTCCGGGATACTCCTCTATGATCTCGTACCGCTCCACCGATACAACAATCTCCTCACGCGTGATGAACCTCCCCTTCAGGCGCATGTTAACATGGTACGTCCAACGAATCTTGCGATCTCTAACACATTGTCGGATGAATCCCAATGGATCATCTGGAATGCGTCGGTCATGCGCCATTCTGGATGCTCTTAAAGGATAGTGCCATGTCAACCGCTCTGGATTATAAACCGCAACCTGCCCACGAGCAAGTGATTTGCCCTCTCAATCTTCTTCCCGGTCGTGTTGGGCGGTTTTGTATTTCTTGCGCAGGGTATCGTCGTCATCGCCGATCAACTCCTCCAGCTCGTTATCGTGCTCCCCCTTCTCGATTTCTTCCACCCGTTCGGCCAGGCCCTTGTCCTGCGGGGCGATGTGGCGGCCGTAGAGCCGCCGCGCGAGGATGCCGACGTTGTACTGCACGTTATCCCCCGGACAGCGCGTCGCGCACAGCCCGCACATGATGCACTCGAAGGAGAGCTCGGCCGCCTTTTCGATGTCGCCGCGCATGGCGGCGGACATGTATTCCATCGTCTTCAGGTCCTGCGGGCAGACGCGGGTGCACGAGTCGCACCCCATGCAGCGGAGAAGCTCAGGGTACTGGTCAATGATCGCCTCGGCCGTCGGCGCCAGTTCTTCAATGTTATACTTCGCCTTGTTCGCGGGGAAGAACGGAATCTGCGCCAGATACATCCCCGGCTCGACCACCGTCTGGCAGGCCAGGCCGACCTTGAGGCGGTAGTCATCCGCCGTGCGATAGACCGTCGCGCACGCGCCGCAGACGCCGCCGCGGCACCCGCAGCCGCGGATCATCCGGTAGCCGGAGTACTCCATCGCCTTGAGGATGGTCAGTGTGCTGGGCACCCTGTATTTCTTGCCCATGATGTAGATTGGAACGAGCTCATCGGTTGCCATAGTGTTGTCCTCTCACCTCACACGCTCCCCCTTACCACTGCAGAAACAAACCGATCAAGATGCCGCAGATAAAGGCGACGACCGGCGCATAATACTTATCCCATTGGCTGAGCGCCTTCACCCGCGGCAGCGACTCCTTGATGCGGCTGTTGACGATGTATTCCTTGATCTCCGGGTCGGTCATCGGACACGCCAGCGCGCACGAGTAGCACTGCTCGCAGTCCTTGCCGACGACGCTCTCGAGCGCCATGGAGGTCCGCTGTTCGGTCCGTTCCAGGCGCTCCGGCTCGCGGCGGAGGACGGCGCAGCTATCCACGCAGTTGCCGCAGGCGATGCACGTCTTGTCGGCCGTCACCTCGCGGTCGGTGTAGATGCGGTGGTAGGCCTCCAGCCCGGAGGACAAGAGCCGGCACCGCGCCACCGGCGGCTCTTTGGTCTCGAAGACCTTGTCCAGGACCTTCTGGATTCCGGTGATGTCTCGCCGTTTCATGGGACGACCTCCTGTGGTTGCTGTAGGGGGATGTGCCCCCCGCGCAGGCGCTCAGCGGCAATGGCGCTGCCGGCGATGTTGAGCGCAGAGATGCCACTCGGGCACTTCGCCGCACACTGCCCGCAGCCGACGCAGTACTGTGCCAGCTCCTCAACCCGTCTGTAGTTGCCCAGGCGCGTCTGCATGACAAGCTGCATCGGGAGCGGCACGCCGTCCTCCACCCGCCGCACGGGGCACACGCCCACGCACGCCTGGCAATTCATGCAGTTCAACGCCTGCCCCGTGTCCGTGACCACGACCGCCTGGACGACGAAGTCAACGAACAGGATCACGGTTAGGATGATGGCCAGCTGGAAGAACGTCTCGCGCTCAATGTTCACCTGCCCAAGCCAGAGGGCGGCCTTGCTGAGCCACGTCACGCGCGGCGGGTTGTCCATGGTCCCCGCCAGGGCGTTATAGGCCGCCTCACGGATGCCTTTGCTCGTCTCCGTCGCGCCGGTAATGCCATCCACCGCGAGCGTGTTCTGCGCGTGGATTCGGTTCGGCACTTCCACCAATGCCACGACCACGGATTTCAGCCTCACGTTCTCGTCCTGGTGGGCAATGGCAAGCTGCTCGATCCGCCCGGACTTCACGGCAACCCGGACTGCGATGGGGCCGTGCTTGCCCTCGGCCTCGCCGGTGTGGACGCCGTCGGGCGCGCGCCGGATGATATCCGTCATGGCTGACCGGACGTTCCATTTTGCGCAGGCCAATGCGCCGCCGGCGATGACCACTGCGATGGACGCGGCGGCAAGCTTTGCGCTCCGCCGCATGGGAGCATAGCAAAGGATGCCGATGAAGATGAGCGCCAGCGTGATCCCCCGCGCCTGCGGAAAGAGCAGCGCGAGGATCACCCCCGCGATGAGCAGTCGAAAAGGTCTACTCTTCAGCATCGTTCTCGGCGTGGTCTTTCACGCAGGATGGAAACCCGGCCCACCATTCTCCTCTATCTGAATTCTACCATCTCCCCTCGCCGCAGCGCAAGAGGCGTCTGGACACATCTTTGGCAATCGGGTACAATGCCAGCAATGAGCGAAAAAAGCGACAACAAACAGGCCCTCAGCGTCAATCTTTTTCAGGAGCTTCTCGAGACCATCGAGAGCCTGACGGGTCTCCGCACCGTCATCTACGACCGGCAGCAGTGGACCGCACGCGCCGGGCGACCCACCATCGACACCGCCTTTTCCGGCCACCGGTGCGAGTTCTGCGCCCTCATCCGCAGCACCGATGCGGGAACGGAGGGCTGCCGGGAGTCCGACGTGGAGGGCGCCGTCGAGGAGGCCGGACGCCGCGGCGAGCCCTTCGTCCATATCTGCCACGCCGGCCTGATGGAGGTCGTCATGCCGGTGGTCTACCGAAGCGAGCACGTGGCCACGGTTTTCTGCGGGCAGGTGGTCACCGAGACCTGCCCGGCGGCCGACGTGAGATGGGTGCAGCGGCGCGCGAGAGAGCTGGGCATCGCGCCGTCGGAAATCATGCCGGCCTACGAGGCGCTGCCGCGGATGAGCGAGGAGAAGCTGGTACAGATCGGCAAGCTCGTCTTTCTCGCCGTCAGTCACCTGGCCGAGACGGAGAGCCGCGCCGCCCTCGACCGCGCCCTGGCCATCGAGCGCAGCCAGCCCATCCGCCGGGCCATCGACTACGTCGAAGGACACTTTCGCGAGCCCATCGGCATCGAGCAGATCGCCCGGCACGTCGATCTCTCCCCCGCCTACCTCAGCCGCCTGTTCCACAAGACCATGGCCATGACGTTCATCGACTATCTGACCACGCGCCGCATCGCCGAGGCCAAGGAGATGCTCCGGCGCACGTCCATGAGCATGTCCGACGTCGCCTATTCGGTGGGCTACTCCCACCAGAGCTACTTTGGCCGGAAGTTCAAACAGGTCACGGGCCAGACGCCGAGCCAGTATCGCCTGCTCAACCAGATCGAGAACCCCACGCCGCGGTAGCGCGACTACCGGGTGGGTCGAGCGTCGCGCCGACAGGATAGACGGTCCTCATTTCTTCTCCTCCGCTTCTTTCTCCTCATACACGCGGCGCTCCTTGATGATGGAACCGTGGTAGGTTCCGGAGATGCCTTCGATCGTGTTTTGCTCCAGGACGTACGTGCCCGGGTGGTCGAGCTGGAACGCTACCGGCCGGTCGGCCGTGTTGGCGACGGGATACCAGAAGTAGGCATGGTTGCGGCGGAGGACAATGAAGTCCGCATTGTTGGCCACATGGTACCCGATGCGCGCATCGCGTGCGACGTTCAGCTCGACGATGGCCCCGACCACCGAGGGGCTGGGGTCGTCGCCCGTCTTCTTTCGGCTGGTGATGATGACGCCGTTCGTCCGGCTGCGAATAAACGAGTTGTGCCGGATCACATTGCCCATGTTGCGCGGGAACTCGATGGGCATGTCCGGCCAGTCGCCGCTGGTGAGCAACGCCCCCGCGCTGCATTCGTCGGTCAGGTTCCCCTCGCACAGGTTGAAAAAGAACGGCCCGATGCCGCGGTTCCAGGTCCGCGGCATGGACGACGCCAGCGTCGTGCAATTGCTGTAGAGGAACAGCCCCGGCTTGCGCTGGCGGCGAATGATGTTGCCCGAGACAATGTTTTCCACGCACCCGATCCAGAGCTGAATGCCGGTCATCCCATCGCAGGTCTCATTGCCCACGATCAGGTTGCGGTAGTAGAGGGTGGACACGACGACGAGCGCACCGGCGTCGGGGACCTCGCGCCAGGGCCGGTCGAGGGTGAGCAGGTTCCCCTCACGCCGCGCCACGCGCCGCGTCTGCCCCACGCCCCTGCCGTCGAGGACGGTGACGTAGTATTGGTCGATGGTCGGCTCGCCCTCGCCGTCGTCGTCGGCAAGGTCGGGGGGCCAGAAGGGCGTCTCGTTGCCCTTGTCATCGACGGGCAGCGACTCCCGCTTCACGCTCCCCAGCCGGTCGTCCGGCGTTCGGGGGACGGTCTTGGGAAGCACGACGGCGCGGCTGCCGGCCGACTCGATCCGACCGTGGAACATCATCCGCTGGCACGCCTCGAAGAGGATCATCTCGCCCACGTTCTGCTGCGTGCCCGCCACACCGCCGAAGCGCGCGCGGTCGGCGCGGTTGCCGGCTATGTAGTTCCTGCTGATGGACCCGTGGCCGGTGGAGACCCACATCATGCGCATCACCGTCGGCCCGCCGGCCTCCTTCCCGGGCGGACAGGCGACGACGTTGTTCTCGATGGCGCATTCCTCGATGATGTTCGTCCGGCCCACGATGGCGGCCAGAGCATTCCCCCCGAAGCGCGTCTGGCACACGAGCCGGTTCTCCGCGATGGCGCACTGCCTCACGCCGGTCATATAGATCGGCGCGCGCGCCCAGAGCTCGTTGCCGCAGACGCTTGCGCGCCTGGCGTAGCACAGATGGACGGCGCGGTTCTCGGAACGCTTTCCCTCCACGCCCCGGACCCGCACGTTCGTGATTGCGCAGTCCTCGATCCACCGGGGGAACTTCTCGTCACGCACGAGGATCCCCACGTCCACCACCGGTGCGCCCTCGATGCTCAGGCTCGCCAAGCCGCTCCCGTCGCCGCACAGCCAGACGGCGGCGTGCCATCTACCCGGAAGAGACCCATCGCGGCACTCGAACTTCGTGCAATCCTCGCCCTGGATGACGACAAGGTTCTCCGATGTATCGGGGAAGGGCGTATCGGACGGTTTGAAACCCGGATCGAGGGCGAAGACCATCGCGTCGAGCGACAGCCCCCCGCCCTTGATGTTCTTCCAGACGAGCCGATGCCTGCCCTTGGCAAGTTTCATTTTTGCGGAACGGCTCCACTTGAATGTGCCGAAGCTGCCCGTGTTCGGAAGGTTGTCGAGGGAGACCGGCTCCCCCTCATCCGCGATAAGGACCATGTTCCCGCTCACGCCCGCCTGTTTCCACTTGGACATCTCGGTGGCATAGCGCAGCCACACCGTCCACTCCCCGTCCTTCGGAACGGCGAGGTCATACTCCATCGTATCGCCTGGCGTGTGCACGCCCGATGGTGCGGCGTTCCACCGGCCCGGCTGGACCTTCGCGAAGCCGGCATTGCGGTTGACGCAGCGCAGGATTGTTTCGTCCTTCCCCATGCCGGAGAGGACGACCCCCTTGCCGAGCTTCAATGTGCCGTTGAACTCGAACACCCCCGAGGGCAGGTTCACGACGCCTCCCCCCCCGGCCTCCGCCTCGGCGATGGCCTTGCGGAGGTCTGCCTCCGTGAGCGTTGCCGGCGGCTGGATGCGGCGAGGCTCCTCGATAGCGCGGGCATCGATCTCGATGGGAACGGCGTTGCTCCATCCGAACTTCCCCCCGCTCCCCGTGTGGCACCACAGCAAATAGTCGCCGCCGGGCAGGTCGGCGGGGAGCTCGGCTTTGACGCGAAACTTGCCGCACTCCGTCACCTTCAGCCATCGCCCGGCCTGAGCGTTCACCTGCTTGAGCAGGACGGAGCAGCGATCAAAGTCCGGCCGGCGCGCCAGGTTGCGGCCGTAGAGGGTAATCTCCGTCCCCACGCGGGCCTTGTCGGGCATGACCCACCAGCACTGGGGCGCATTGAGGCGGAAGGGCTTCGACCAGCCTTTGTCCGACTTGGCCCACCCTACGAACACGCCGTCGTAGCAGTTCCCCGGCAGCGTCGCGGCCAGGTACCGGCCGTTGCAGAACTGAACCCTCGGCCTCCACTCCTGCCCCGTCTCGGCCTTGGCGCTCATGCCCCAGAGGACGATGTCCTTCGTCAGGCCCTCGCCGACGACGAAGAAAGTCTCATCCGCGCCGGCCTCCTGGGAGTGCTCGAAGATACGCGGCGCGTCAGAGGAGGTCTCCCGCTCGGGAACGGCGTAGTCGGGTCCCGGTGGGGCGATGCCGGGGTCCTGGGCCAGGGCGCAGGCCACCACTGCCACCAGCAAGGAGATTATCACAGCACTTCGCATGGCACCTCCATCGACTTGTCCTGTTTCATTGCCAACCTGCCACCGCGGCACGCTCAAACAAGTTTGAGCGTGGCACCCCCTCTCGTTAAACGTCAACAGGTGCCACGCCCAATCCCGCGTTTTCGTGGGATTGAGCGTGTCTTGCGAGGGCACTGTTACTCGCCTGATATCTCCAGGAGAAACATGTCAAGCGCCGGGATTGTCAGCTTGATCTTCGGCGACGAATGCTTCCGCTCTCCGCCTTGTGTGCTCACCTCGCGGAGGGTGGGCTGCTTGCCCTTCGCAATCAGCGGCGACAGATCGACCTCCAGCTCGTAAGGCTCAGTCTCCGGGTTGACGAACACCACGCCGATCCGTCCGTCGTCGAGACTCCACACCTCGTGCGACACGGCGGGGACGATGATGTCCCGCTGCTTCTTGCCGCGTCGGCTCCACGAGAGATTCCGCACGGGAATACCCAAGGCCAGCGGTCGTTCCATCCGACCCCAGACGAGGTAGTCGTGGGCGAAGGTGCGGTAGCCCTTCATGCACCGCGTGAAAAGCGTTATGAATCGCTCGCGCGTCGCGGGCTTCCAGCGGCTCAGGTTCTGCGGCGGCACGAGGCCGGGCATCTGGCCCACGGTGAACCCCTTGGCCAGGCTGTACCACGGGTGTCCCGCCGACTTCCACGGATAGAACGCGGCCCAGCCGATCAGGTTCTCGTGATAGAGGTACATGAATAGCGGTACCGACCGCGTGGTCGGCGCGATGGCCGGCCACTCGGGGGTAATGCCGTACGGTCGCGACTGGCACAGGTTCAGCCAGGGGATGTAGAGTTCGTTCGGCTCTTCCATCGACAGCATGAAGTCCGGATCGATGGGCCGGCAGGCGTCGGAGATCCGCTGGTAGAGATCGGCCATGGCCAGATGGATCCAACGGCCGTGCCCCGGCGGGTGGCCGTGGCCCGTCGCGTAGCACACCGAGGAAGAGTAGCCCCCGCTGCATTCCTGGTCGAAGTGGATCACCGAATAGCCGTTCTTGACGAAGTACTTCGACACATCGACGATGGTCTTCTTTGCAAAGTCCGTCGCCCGGCACATGCGGGACCACTTCCGCCCGCGATAGTCGTTCTTCTTGTCCGACGTGGCAATGACCGGCTTGCCGGTCATGTCGTGAACCATCCAGCGGGCGAGATCGCGATCGAAACGCTCCTGGTTGGAGTGATGCTCGCCTTCGGGGGAAGTCTTCTCGATAGTCCACCGATACCCGGACAGCATGATCATGCTCCGGCCGCCGAGCTTGCGCGTGATCTCCGCCGATCCCCGGAACGTGGCCTCGTCGGGCATGACGGGGCGATACTCCTGCCCGCACCACGTGCCCCAGCGCTCGTAGCCCCGGTTGTTCGGCATCATCGGCGTGTCGAAACGCGCGCCGTAGTCCTTCAGGAAGGCTTCGAGCTTCGACTGATCGCCGGGCGGCGTGAGCTGGCGCGGGTTGTAGAAGGTAACCAGCGCCCCCTTGCGGAGCCAGTCGGGTGTGTCCTTCCGTGTGCGGACCTTGAGCCCGGCCCACTTCTGTTTCTGCGACCAGGTGCGATAGATGTCCGCCGCGTCATACCAGCTCGCGCCGCCGCGCTTCGGGTCGCCGGTGAACGGGCCGATCAGGATGGGGTAGGTCGGCTTCAGGTCCTTGCCCGGCAGGGCCGGGGCGAGGTGGGCGATGGAGAAGCGGATCTGGAACCCGGCATCGACGGTGAAGGATTTGGCATACCCGTCCGGGTCGTGGCTGGCCATGTACAGCCCCGCCGTCGGGTCGCAAAAGGCCATGACCTGGCACGACAGCGCGCCGGGATAGGTCTGCGAGAGTGTGTTCTTCCCCGTGCGAAAGACTTCCTTGGGATTGTCGATCACGCACCCGTCGAAGGCGGGGTAGAGGAGAACGTCGTCGTCGCTCTTGTCGCCGAGCATCTCGGGCGTGTTGACGATGGGGAAGACGATGCGCGTGACGGCGGCATCGCTCTTGTTCTTGACTTCGCTTCGGCATTCGATCATGCCGGTGGATTCGTCGATGCGATAGGTCAGTGTCACCGTCGCGCGGGGATGCTCGGCGATGAAGCGATAGCCGATGCCCTTGTTCAACGGCTCAGCGCGGATCGACTTCGCCTGCTCGCTCGACACTGTCTCACTCGTGCCGTCTTTGAAGAAGGTCACCTCGTAGGCGAGACGGTCCTCGCTCGGCTCGATGAGGAGCTGGCCGGTGGGCTTGTGAACGAGCCTGGCGATGGCCCCCGTCTTGAAGAATTGTAAGGCCCAGTCGTCCGTGCTCAGCTCCGGCCCGTCGGGTTTGGCCGTCTTTGGATCGCACGGCTCGATGGTCACGCCGTCGATCCAGACCGTACCCTGCGCCTGACCGAGAAAGAAGTTCACTTTTCCGAATTTCTGTTCGCTTTCCCGCCCGCGGAAGGGGAAGCTGAACCGCTTCCAGGCCGTATCGACCGCAACCGGCCGAGATACGCCGAGGTTTTCCCAGGGCCTGTTGCGATTCATAAGAATGACCCGGAATGCCGTCGGTTGCGATCCCTTGGCGTAGAAGCGGAGGACGTACCCCTTGCCGGGCGTCAGTGACTTGCTCTCGAACTGGTGCGTGAGCTGGAGGCGGTGGGGCGGGCCGTTGACGGTGACCTTGATCCTTCCGGCCTTGCCGCCGGTGGGGCTGTCGGAATCCATGGCCGTGAACTCCGCCTTCGCCATCTCCTGCTGCGACAGCCCCCAGCGCTCCGTGCCGTTGTCGAAGTTGCCGTTCTGGAGGACCTGGGCGTGGAGAAGGATGGGGCAGCAAGCGATGAGGGCCAAGACAAGGGAAGCTATGCGGTGTGCCATTCTATTCATGTGTTCCTTTCGTCGTCTTTGGGAGATCACAGTCGCGCTACTATGGTCGTCGGCGAGTCGGTGGTTGTCAAGGATTTCTTGAGTGGGCCAGTGACTTGACTTGTGGCGTGGCATCAACGGATAATCTTCTGAACGATCCATCGAGCAAAAAAACGGCCCGAACCCATGGCACGAAAACCAGAACGCTTGAGCTACCGGACACGCACGCGCGAGCAAGGCTCGGGTCTGGCGGCGCTTGTGAAGGCCCTGTCGGGCGATGTGCCGCGTGTGATCGGAGAGTTGTCCACGGGGAGCGTCCTCCTCGGGGCGGACACGAAGCGCCGCGCGCGGCGGGGTCCGGCGGACGTGCCGTATGTCGATGCCGGCCATGAACACGCCGAGATCGCGTGCGTCATCCGCGGGGCGTGCCTGGTGAAGATGGGGGCGAAGTGGTTCGAGGCGAAGGAGGGGGATGTCTGCATCTTCCCGTCGCAGCTTGAGCACTCCGATACCTTCCTCAAGCGAAGCCGGTCCTACTCGCTCCTCTGGTTCAGCCTGGGCAACGACGAGATCGGGTCGCACCTGACACGGTATTCGCGAAGCGCGGGATTCAACGTGCTCTTCCGCACCTTCTGCGACACGGCCGTCTCCGCGCCGCGACTCATGAAGGACCTGTCCGACATGGCCGCCAGTGGGCCGGTCACGGGCGCTTCGCTGGTGCGCCTCAAGGCCTGCCTGCTGGAGCTGTGCTCCCTGGTGCTCAACCACTCGCTGCAGATGGGGGCCAAGGAGCGAGGCGATTGGCGGAGCAAGATGGTCGACGAAGTCATGGAGCACATCCGCGACCACTACCCGGAGAGCCCGTCGCTGGCGGAGATTTCCGACCATGTGCGCCTGTCGCCGAATTATCTGTGTTCGCTTTTCCGAAAACACACCGGCCAGACGATTTTCACGTTCCTGAATTCCATCCGCATGAAGAAGGCGGAGGAGCTGCTTCTCGGCACGACGCTTAGCGTCAAAGAGATCGCGAAGCAGACAGGCTTCCGGAGCGCGCACTACTTCTCCCGGACCTTTCGCCGCATCCACGGCACATCGCCGTCCGTCTTCCGCGAGCGGCACGGGTGATTGCTCCAATACTCCCCCCCCCACCGTAACATCCTGCATCACTTCGTAGTTTATTCCCCTTGCAAAACTTCGCGCATGGGTCAGAATGGTAATGAGGAGTGAGAACCGTGCGCCGAGTATGGCGTCATTGCGGCCATCGGGGCCTTCGGCGCATCGCAAGACACGCTCAAACGAGTTTGAGCGTGGCACCCCGGTTCTTCTGGGACGAGCTCGAAACGACAGAAACAGAGGACTTGAAAAGGAGAGAGCGCCATGCAAGCGAATCACGAGGAATTGATGGAACTGGTGGACCTCTGGAACTACTCGCCCGAGGCCACGGCGAAGATCCGGGACATCCTGCAGTCCGAGTCCCCGCCCCCGCCGCACCTGTTCCGCTACTACGGCAAGGAGGAGGGCAAGGTGCAGCAGGCCGAGCGCCTCTTCGCCGAGACGATGGGCGCGAAGCATGCCCTCGCCGTCAACTCCGGCACATCGGCGCTCATGGCGGCCCTGGCGGCATGTGGCATCGGCCCGGGTGACGAGGTGCTCGTACCGGGCTACACCTTCTTCGCGTCGGCGTCGGTGGTCGTGGCGTCGAAGGCCATCCCCGTCATCTGCGAGGTAAACGACTCCCTGAATATCGACCCCGAGGACATGGAGCGCAAAATCACGCCCCAGACGAAAGCCGTCATCGCCGTCCACATGCGCGGCCTCTGTGCCGACATGGACGAGATCATGGCCGTGGCCCGCAAGCACGACCTGCGCGTGATCGAGGACGTGGCCCAGGCCTGCGGCGGGTCGTACAAGGGACAGATGCTCGGGACGTTCGGGGACTGCGGGTGCTTCAGCTTCGACTTCTTCAAGATCGCCATGAGCGGCGAGGGCGGTTTCGTGATTACGAATGATGAGTTCCTCGACACCCGCGCCCAGAGCTGGCACGACACCGCCGCCTGCTGGCGGCCCGACCGCTACGCAAAGGAGCGGATGCCGGGGGAGCTCTTCTGCGGGGAGAACTACCGCATGAGCGAACTGCAGGGCGCGGTCGCCCTGGCGCAGATTCGGAAGCTGGAGAATCACCTCGACGGCATGCGCGCGGCGAAGAAGGCCGTGCGCGATCGGATCGACCTTCCCGAGGACTTCGCCATGAGACGTCAACCTGACCCCGAAGGAGACACGGGCATCGCCCTCATCCTCTTCGCCCCGTCGCCGGAGAAGGCGAAGGCCCTGATCGGCGCGTTGAAGGAACGAGGCGTCTCCGCCGGCGGGCGCTTCGACGCCACCGTGCGCGATTGGCACGTCTACTCGAACTGGGAGCACATCCTCGAACAGAAGACGCTGACATCGGAGGGCTGTCCCTTCACGTGCCCCTTCTACAAAGGCACGCTGCCGGACTACCGCCCGGACATGTGTCCGAAGACACTTGACTTTCTCTCGCGTTCGGTGCACATTGGAATCTCCGCCCGGGATGACGACAAGTGCGCGGAGACCGCAGCGGCGATCAACGAGGCCGCGGCGGCCGTCGCCTGAACACGTGGAGGAGAACCTGCCATGAACGTGCTCCTGATCACAGCCGACACGCTCCGCGCCGACCACATGAGCTGCTACGGCTACTGGCGGAAGACGTCGCCGAATCTCGACCGCCTCGCCGCCGAAGGGGTTCTCTTCGAGCGCTTCATCGGCCAGTGCGCGCACACGCTGCCGTCCTTCACGAGCTTGATGACGGGCAAGACGCCCTTCGAGACCGGCGCGGTGGCGACGCTGCACTGCGTGCCCGACACGCCGAGCGGTCGGTTGTCGGACAAGACACCGGTCCTCGCCGAGCTCCTGGCGCGGGGAGGCGTGCACACGGTTGCGGTGGATAACCTGATCAACTTCGCCTGCCATCCGTCCTGGCTCGTGCGCGGCTTCGGCGAGTATCTCAACCCGAACCCGGAGAGCTTCGTCGCCGAGGTTACAGCGGATGGGGTGAACGCCGTGCTGCTCCCGCTGCTGGAGCGGGCGAAGGAACCGTTCTTCATCTGGGCCCACTACTGGGACCCCCACCTGCCCTACAACCAGCCGGATGAATTCCTTTCACCCTTCGATCCGGCGGATGCGGAAAATCACATTTGCGAAACTCCGGACGGCATGAAACATGTCCCCCGCTGGGGGGCATTGGAAGCCCTGGACTCATTCAGTTGGGCCGGCGGCGCGGCGAAACACCAGTCGGGCGAGCGCGTGAAAGGCACGCGGAACATGATCGGGGCCTACGACGGGGAAATTCTGTTCCTGGACAGGCGGCTCGGCGATGTGTTTGAGAAACTCCAGTCCCTCGGCCTGTATGACGAGACGAACATCCTCTTCACCGCCGACCACGGCGAGACGATGGCCGACCACGTGACCCACTTCTGCCACGTGGAGGCCCTCGACGCGTGCACCCATCTGCCGTTCATCATGAAACCTGCGAAGTCGCTGGGGATCGATCCGCGAGCAACCGACGCCTTCGCAACCCACACCGACCTCGCCCCCACCGCCCTCGACCTCCTCGGCGTGGAGACAGACGCGCCGATGGAGGGGCACAGCCTGCGTCCTGTGCTGGAGGGTTCGGGCGAATGGCCGCGGGATCATGTCGTCTCGACGGGGATGTATCTGCTGGACGATGGGATATGGAAGAGCATCGAGGTCGCGGCCCGCACGGCGCAGTGGCGGCTGCGGTTGCGGTCGCAATTGCGCGACTATCCGAAGGAGGATACTCGGGTCTGTGGAAAGTCGTCGCCAGAGTATATGAGGACGAGCCGAAGACGGAGCTCTTCGAGAGCAGCAGCGACCCGGACGAGCTGGCCAATGTCGCGGAGGCGCACCCGGAGATCGTCGAAGAGTTGAGCACCCGCCTTCGTCCAGTCACCGAGTCCCCCTACTTCTACAAAGGCTGAGGCAGGTATCCGGTATGAGCATCGAGAACCGAATCGGCGTATCGACGATCAGCATGATCGATATCTCCATCCACGAGGCGATCCGAATGGTGGGGGACGCGGGATTCAAGGTGATGGAGATTTGGGCCGCCGACTTCCAGGGAGTGTCCGGCATGCCATTGAAGCCCGCGTCGGGCATCTGGCCCAGAACGTGCAGCCCGGAGGAGCGCCGGCAGATCAAGGAGGAGCTGGCGCCCTTTGACACGGTGATCATCCATGTCCAACTCTACGGCACGGACATCGCCGCGATCAATCCGGGCATCCGCGAGGAATCGCAACGGCAATATATCGAAGCGCTGGAGCTCGGCCTCGACCTCGGCGCGTCCCACGTGACCTACCATCACGGTTCGATGGGGGATGTGCTCGGGGCGGACGGGCCGGAGCGCGCACGGCAAGCGTTCGAGTTCAACGTCCAGATGGCCCGGACGCTCGTCGATCACTCGGAAGGGACAGACATGCTCATGGGATATGAGAACGGCAACCTGCGCAGGTATCCGCGCCTGATCGAGGCCATCGACAGCCCGCGCTTCGGCCTCCTGCTCGACATCCCCCACGCTGTCATGGCCAGCCGACGACAGGAGTCGTACGCAAGCAAAGGACTGCTTGAGGACATCGACCTTCTCGCGAACCACATCGTCGAGGTCCATGCCCACGGGCTCTGGGCCGACGTCTGCGTCCTTCGCGACCACCAGGATGTGCGGAAAAACAACTGTCTCGACTACGGCCGGATCATGCCGAAGCTTCGGCACATCGGGTACGATGGACCGTTCATCTTTGAGATATGCGCGCCCGATGCGGCGGGGGTCGTCGAGAGATCGCTGGAATTCAGAGAGGCCCTTGTCCAAGCGTGGGAGGAGTCCGAATCAACGTGAGCACAATTACCACCTTCGACGCCTGCTGCACTCTCGGCCGATCCGTTCGCATGACGG
>JAADGH010000106.1 GCA_013152475.1 Planctomycetota bacterium | reverse complement strand
ACTCTCGTTGGCTTTCTGGGCTGACCCGAAGACGAAGATATCACGTTACGTTCCGGAGCATCCCCGGAAGTTCATTGCCCAGCAGTTTGAGTTCTGCCTCGGGGAGCACGGGGACCTGGATGAGGATGCGGAATACTAAGGACAGGAGGCGCTCAAATGGATACATGCGTCCAATGGGTGCGCTTCGATAGACCAACGGCATGACAACCAAATCAACACAATCACGCAATCAGCTCGCATCGGGGGGCGCAGGAGCGTCCCCCGTGCCGATCAACTTTGAGAAGCTCGTCCCTCTGAAAAATGTCGCAGAGAAGCTTGGCGTCACTGCCGCAGCGGTAAGAATGAACAAGGCGCGGGGGATCCTCCCCTCGTGGATATTCGTTAAAATCGGATGCAGGCTCTACGTGGACACGGGTCGTTTCAATCAGTGGCTCAATCAGCGAGAGGTCAAGGGGCAACGGGCAGCTGACCGCATACGAGAGAGGCTAGTCGGATGACTCCGCCTTATCCTTTCTGAAGCTCTCAGGAATCGCGTCACCGAGCACGTCATTGAACACGCTGACGGCCTGGCTCAGCTCCTTCGGAATCGCCGCAGTGTAGACCATCGTCGTTTTCAGGTCGGAGTGGCCAAGAAGTTCGGATACACGGGATATGTCAACACCTTCATCGAGTAATATGCGCGAGAAGAGCTTCCGTAGGGAATGGACCCTCGTGACCTCGGGCCGACCAATCTTGGATGTGATCTGCATGAACTTCCGTCGGATATCGTCAGTCTTCCGGGTGCTATTACCGTTGGGGCGGGGGAACACGAGCGCCGATTTCGCTTTCCCTCCTGCCACCTTCTTCAGGACGGTAAGCAGGCTATCAGCCACGGGGATCTCTTGGACATTCCCCTTTGGCGCCCATGTTCTTTTTCCGCCAAGGTCCTTCTCATACTGCAGGATGGTCCTTTTCTCAAGGTCAAGATCCCCGACCTGGAGCTTACACACCGCATCGGACCGCAAACCCGTCACTGCAAGCGTGTAAAAAATAGGGAACCATTCCTCGTCACATTCCTTGAAGAACCGGATGAGCTCCTCTGGCGATAGTCGCGGCTGGACCTTCTCTCGCACCTTCGGCCAGTTGGCTCCGGCGGTCGGTGCCTTATCAAGATATCCTTCCTTGCACGCGGCGTTGAACAGAGTACGGAGGATGATGAGATCCCCTTTGATCGTTTTCGCCTCGGGCTTCTTGCTCTTGGCGGCTTTCGATCTGCGGAAGGACTGTGTTCTGGACAGCGGCGTCTTGGTGCGCCATGCGATGAAGTCGTTAATAAGGGCCACGCTAATCTGGTGCAACATCACATCGGGTTTCTTCTTCGCCTGCAGGAAGAGCTTGAATACACCAATGACGCTACCATACTTTGCGTACGTCTTGGGCGGCGACTCTTCGTATCGAGACAGAAAACGGTCCGCATACTCGTCAAAGGAAATTCGGTCCATGGTCGGTTCAACAGCGGCTCCGTCCACGAACTGATCGTTCCCAAGAGGCATTCCGAGCTTCTCTACACGTGCGGCAGCCTTGATGTCCTTTCTGATCCTAACAGCCTCGGCCACACTGTCAGAAACCAAGACACGATGCCGCTTACCATTGCGGAAGAATTGGACGCCGTATCTCAGACCGCTATTTGAGGGGTTCTTGAAAATGCCGCGCGGCAGGGACTTGGTCTTCGATTTGGACTTGCTCATTTTGCCCTCCAATGACCGAAAAAGCCATATTAAAAGTGCCACAAAAGTGCCACTTTCTATTCTTGGAGGGATTATAGCACACAGAAAACCCCTTGTCAAACAAGGAGTTATGATAAATCTGGTAAATCTGGCGGAGAGGGCGGGATTCGAACCCGCGGCACACCCAAAGATGTGCACAGCATTTCCAATGCTGCTCCTTCGGCCACTCGGACACCTCTCCGCTCGGCCCTGGCCACGTTGAGGCAGGGGGAAGAATGTTATATTGTATGCGATCGGGGACCGGTTGTCAACTACTCGAACAGCGCGTCCACAAAGGCGTCGGCATTGAAGGTCTGAATGTCCTCGGCTTTCTCACCGACGCCAACGAGCTTGACCGGGATGTCGATCTGGTTGCGCATGCCAAGGACGATCCCGCCTTTCGCGGTGCCGTCAAGTTTGGCCAGGATGATGCCGGTGACGCCGATGGCTTGGGTGAAGAGCTTGGCCTGACTGACGGCGTTTTGGCCGGTTGTGGCATCGAGGACGAGCAACACCTCGTGGGGGGCGCCGGGGATTTTCTTGCCGACGACACGGTGGATCTTCTGGAGCTCGTTCATGAGATTGCGCTCGGTGTGAAGGCGGCCGGCGGTATCCACGATGACAACGTCTGATCCGCGTGCCAGGGCGGCTTCGAGTGCGTCAAAGGCCACGGCCCCCGGGTCGGCGCCCGTTTGATGCCGCACGATGTCCACACCGATGCGTTGGCTCCATATCTCGAGTTGCTCGACCGCCGCAGCGCGGAAGGTGTCCGATGCGGCAAGGAGCACCTGTTTGCCATCTTTCTTCAATAGGTTTGCGAGTTTTGCAATGGACGTGGTCTTGCCCGATCCGTTCACACCGGCGACCAGGATGACGGTGGGGGGAGTTGGGGAGAACTGAATCTCTGCATCCCACCCGCGCAGACTTTCTTTCAATTCGCTCTTGAGAAAAGCGAGCACTTGGGAGGCGTCCTCAATTTTCTTGTCTTTGTAGGCCTGCTGGAGGTCGCCGATGATCTTCATCGTGACCTGGGGGCCAATGTCGGAGGCAAGAAGCATTTCCTCGATTTCGTCGAGACATTCCGCATCGATCTTCCTGCCGATGGTGAGGATGGCCTTCATTCCCGCGGCAAGTTTTGCGCGGGTCTTCTGCAATCCTTCTTTAAGTTTGCCGAGTGAAAACCAAGCCATTGTTCACCATGAAACGAGGGGGACCGGGGACACTAAAGCCTGACGGCGTGTGCCAACTCGCGCAACCGCTCGACGCACTCCAGAGGGACTCGCACCCGGCCGAGATAGCTGTCGTCCTTCCACGCTCCATGCCAGTCGGAGCCGCCGCTTAGACCCAGGCCGTGGGTGTGAGCAAGGCGGAGGTAGTAGTGGAAGTCCGCCTCGTTCTGCTGGGCCCAGAAGACCTCGATGGCGCCAAGCCCGGCTTCGGCGAGTGCCGGGATCAACTCGTCCCGGTTGGTTAGAAGTGGATGGGCCAGGACCGAGACGCCGCCGGCGTTTGCGATTAACTCGATTGCTTCCGCCGGCGACAGGGACAGTTTGGGCACGTAGGCCGGGGCGTTGTCGCCCAAATAACGTCTGAATGCCTCGTTGTAGTTGGCCGCGTAGCCGGCGCTGATCAGCGCGGCGGCCATGTGCGGGCGCCCGGGGTTGCCCCTTCCGGCGATCTCAAGGACCGTGTCGGGGTCGACGTCAACATCCATCCCGGCCAATCGTTCGCTCATCTCGGCGATGCGCTCCCGTCGATGGCGCCGGATTTCTCTGAGCTTGTTGGCCAGGGCTTTTTCCTTGGAATCAATGAATATCCCCACGATGTGAATCTCGCCGACGTGGTCGGAAGCCGACAGTTCTACGCCGGGAATGACCTCGATGCCGAGTTTTTCACCCTGGCGTATGGCGTGGGGGAGGCCGGCTGTCGTGTCGTGGTCGGTGATGCCTATGGCGCTCAGGCCGACTTTCTGGGCTTTTTCCACGGCTTGGCCGGGTGTGGCCGAGCCATCGGAGCGTATCGTGTGCAGGTGGAGGTCAGCCCCGCCGTCTTCGTCGGGTCGCCATGCCGAATTGTCGAAATGAAGATTAGCCACTGAGGTGTTCAGTCCTGCCTTTCTGCCACACAGCCATTGCGACACGCCATCCGGATTTTATCCAGGATCCCGTTGATGAATGGTCCCGACTCCGCTCCGCCGAATCGCTTGCCGAGCTCGATGGCCTCGTTGATCGTCACCTTGGGCGGAATGTCGCTGCGAAACATCAGTTCGTACGCCCCAATGCGCAATACCGTCAGGTCGATGAGCGCCATGCGTTCGAGGTCCCAGTGCTCGGTCGTCTCCTTAAGCTTCTCGTCGATGACGTCCTTCCTTGCTCGCACGCCATTGAATAGCGCGAGGGCATACTCAACCACCGCTTCGTCGGCGGTAACGCTGCGCAGGTTGATCCCGGCTTTGTCGCGGCGCTTCGTTCCGCGAAGTTCCCACCGGTCCTCCGCGAACTGTAGTTCATACACGAGACGCGTACCGTTCCAGGACCTCTCCCCGCAGGAAATGCCGGCTTCGGAACATGCCTTCTCGCCGAGCAGTTGCCATTGGTAAAGGGCCTGGAGTGCAATCTCTCGGGCGCGAGTGCGCTTTCTCATGAACCCGTCTCAAGGAAGGCAACGCCAAGAACCATCACTTCTTTGCCGGCAACTGATCGAACAGGTTGACCATCTCGATCGCGGCAAGAGCGGCATCCGCTCCCTTGTTGCCGGCCTTTGTGCCGGCGCGTTCGATGGCCTGCTCGATGTTGTCGGTGGTCAACACCCCGAAGGTGGTGGGCACGCCGGTGGACAGCCCCACCTGGGCAACCCCTTTCGCCGCCTCGGCGGCGACGTACTCGAAATGCGGCGTCGCGCCACGGATGATTGCCCCCAGGCAGACGACGGCGTCATATTTTCCGCTCTCCGCCACGCGCTTGGCCGTCATGGGCATTTCGAACGAGCCGGGGACCCAGTACACGTCGATGTCCTTCTCGGCAACGCCGTGCCGTTCCAGACAGTCAATGGCCCCGGCCAGGAGCTTGTTCGTGATGAACTCGTTGAACCGGCTGGCCACGAGACCGAACTTCTCCCCATCGCCTTTCAACTTGCCCTGGATAACGTTTGCCATGCGTGTGGCTCCTTCACCTTACGTTTCGGAATTGATCCTTATTATATCAAAACCGGCGCGTATTGCAAGTGTTTTCGCCGGGAGGGCCGAGCCGAATTTCGCTGAAAGGAATAATGGCATGGCAATAGAGGCTCATCTTTTGCACATGGAAAACGTAACTCGTGTGAGAGGCAGACGTGAGATTGACCCGTTATCTGAACGGCCGGCCGGTCGAAATTGTGATGGTCGGCGATTTCCCCGGCATGGGAAAAAAGCACCACGACTCCGGAAGTTTCATCCTGGGATTCGCCGAGGACACTTTTGCGATGGGCTGATGTTCTACACCTACGTCGAGCACCTGCAGATATGGTTTCAAGACGAGTATGGCTTCAACGAGGTCATCGCAGCGGAGTTCAAGCAACGGTATGGCCAGGACATCCGCAACGAAACCTTCGCCCGCCACGAGCGGATCGGATCGGGCGGGAACGCTTGACCTGAAACGGATGGGCCGAATTCCGTCTCACCGGCTGAGCGTCACCACCCCGATCGAGTGTGGAGGCAGGTGAGACGCCCAGCAGTCCCAGTGTTTCTTGACGTCTAAGTCGCGCAGGCTCAAGTCCATGGATAGGAGGGCCGGCGCGGCCAGAACCATGCCCTTCGTATTCGCGAAATCCCGCCCCGTCACTCTAAGCTCGACCTCCACGCCCTCCGGCCGGACCGACTTGTTGATGAGAAACACACACAGCGTTTTGCCGTCGCCGTCACAGGAGGCAAGCGACACGACCTGAACGTTTGACGACGTGCTCTTCACCAGGCGCCTCCCGATGTTCGACGAGAAGAGCTTCATCACGTGGTACGGCGGCAGAGGTTCGTTGGTTTCGCGGTCGAGCATGGCACGGAAGTTCGACCGTTTGCCCGTGTTCCGAAACGGCCAGAAGTTGGCCAAGTCCACACCGCCCTCGATATAGCGCACCATCATCTCGGCCATGACCAGTCCGTGGGCCATGCCGGTGAGTTTCGACTTCTTCCAGGTGTTCCACTCGGTCAGTGCGATCTCGATTGTGCGCCCCGGCATCTGCTCCCGGAGGAATTGGCGCAGTTCGGCGACGGGTTCTCCCACCTTCACCGGGTTCCACGCAAAATTCTCGAACCCTCTGTCGCTGTAGTAGCGATGGACGACGGCGAAGTCCAGGTCGCGGCCGGCAATACGCACGACAGACTCCCACCACGGAACGCCCTCGTCCTTGTCAATGGGGGCCACAGCCTTTACCCACATGGGGCCGATCGCGCCGACCTTGATCGTCGGATCGACCGCTTTCATGGCGCGGGAAAACTTCACGAAAGCATCGGCATACTGTTTGGCCTTGAGTGGATAAAGCGTCCCCTTGAGATACGTCTCGTTGCCGATCTCCCAGTAGTTGACGCCATATCCCTTTTCCTTGTTGCAGTATTTGACCCACTCGGCGGCCTCCCGGACGCCGGCATCCACATCATTATGAACAAACCCCGATTCGAGATTAACGACGAAGATCGGCTCCGCGCCGATCCGCCGGCACCACGCCATGAACTCGTCGGTGTCGGTGGTGTCGGGGCCTTCGCGCATAGGCCAGCGCTTGGGATTGTCGAGGCGGTGGGTCTTCCAGTGGTAGTTATCGGCCATCTCGCCGCCGGGAAAGCGGATCAAGCGGCAGGGCATCTCGCGGAGAAGCTTCTCGATCTTGCCGTCCGCGCGCGAGGCGTCGTCCTCCACCATGAAGAGGAAGTTGACGCCGAAGAAGAGCGGGCTGATCTCGCGGAGGACCGTTCCGGTATCGACCTTAATGCGACATCGCCGGGCCTCGCGGCACTCCTCCTCTGTGGCCTTCCGCAGGAACACAGCATCGCAGTAGCTCGCGCCCACGGCCGACTCGCGCTTGTCCGTCAGCGCGCCCCCGAAGATCTGCACGCGCACGCGCTTGTTGTCACGGCTGTAGAACGGGACGCGCACCTCCTGCCAGTCCGTGGACGCTTTCGATACGCCGAGGGCCATCGTCTGCCAGTCCATCGAGGCGATGCGCAGCGCCGGTCGCAACACGCCATCGCCCTTGAAATACGCCACCGCGACGTACAGCGTCTTTGGATCGACATCGACCTCCTGGTCGAAGTGGGAGTTCTCCTTCCCTTCGTCCCTGTCCTTCCGGTATCGCAGCGCCGCGCTGCCGATCCGCCCGGCCCCGGCGACGATCTCATACCGGGCTGCCCCAAATGCCTGCCAGCCTTGGGTCCCTCCCTCGAATCCAGGATTTTCCAGCATATTGCCGGATTCCTCGCAAGAAACCAGAGCACTAATCAGAGCAATCGGTATGGCAAGCATCAGAGTGCGAGGCAAGGGTCTTCCTCCTTCGAAGGTGACAATACAATCAAGGGAAGTTTAGCCAAGAACCGAGACCGAGTCAAGATCGGACATTTGCCTTGAGTCCCTGCACGGAGCGTGCTTCAATACAAACATGGACCCCGTGCATGTCGTTCCACTCATCACCGACTTCAACCGAAACAGCCTCGCCATCCTCGCGGGGGCGCTGGAGACGACGCCAGCGACCGCCAAGTGCCCCATCACCCCCGTCCAGGGCATGGATGCGCTTTTGGATGCGTTGCCGGATATCTGCGCAAGGACACAACAGGCCGTCGCCGCCTTTTCCTTTGGGACTCTTGAGCTGATTGACTCCGCCCATGCGGTGCGACGCCTGCGGACATTCCTACACGATGAGCGCCTCGATAATGTGACGACCATCGCCGGCGGCCCGCACACCAGCGCCGCACCGGAGGAGACGCTGAAGCTCGGGGTTGATTACGTCGTCGTTGGCGAGGGGGAGATCGCCTTCCCGGCCTTCGTTCGCGCGGTTGGCGACGGAACCGATCCGTTGTCCGTCAAGGGCGTCGCCGCACTGCGCAATGGGCAAGTCGTTCGCAATGGCCGGGGCGAACGGCCAGACGTGAACGCCTACCCCCCCATAGCGAGACGGACAATGCTCTTCTCGTATATCGAGATCACGCGGGGCTGCGCACGGGCGTGCAAGTTCTGCCACAACACGTTCTTCTTCGGTCGAGCGCTCCGGCATCGGTCCATCGCCAACATCGAAGCCTCTGTGCAGTTTCTACATGACGTGGGCCGGCGGGACATCCATTTCCTCAGCCCCGACGCCCTCTCCTATGGAAGCACGGACCCCGACCGGCCCGACCTCCGCGCCATCGAGGAGCTGCTCCGCGCTGCGAGCCACATCGTCGGCCGTGACCACACTTTCTATGGATCGTTCCCGTCGGAGGTCTGGCCGGCGTCCGTCACCGGAGAAGGGCTTGAAATCATCCGCGCCCACACAGGCAACGACAAGATCATCGTCGGCGCACAGTCAGGCAGTCAAGCCATGCTCGACCGAATGAATCGGACACACACGGTTGAAGATGTCATCAATGCCGTCCGGCTTATCGCCGAACACGGCTTCGTGCCGAGCGTCGATTTTCTGTTTGGCCTGCCGCACGCGACCGAATCCGACGAGCAGGCCACCATCGACCTCATGTTCCGCCTGGCCGACATGGGCGCGCAGATTCACAGCCACACCTTCATTCCCCTCCCCGGCACACCCCTTGCCGATTATCCACCGCCACGCCTGTCGATGCGATTGCAAAAGGCCCTGGACCAACTGGCCGGCCCTGGCAAGCAATACGGTTCCTGGCGACGCCAGCTTCACATGGCTCACCAGATCACTGCATTTCGGCGGCAACTCCAGGCCGCCAAGTGCATCGACGATCTCGACCTCGACGCCTTTTGCCATTGACATCCTCCCTGCCCGGCGGTAAGGTGACACATCGGTTCAGCGGTTGTGGATTTTGCACACATTGGAGAGACACACATGAAGGGACGTCGTCTGATCTGTAATGGCATTCGCCAGATCGAGGTCGAGGATTTTGAGATCGGGTCCACGCCCGACAACGGCCTTCTCGTCCAGAACGAATACACCGCCGTCAGTCGCGGCACCGAGCTCTGGAACTGGGTCCACGGTTCCGAGCCGCATCGCGAGGCGAAGTTCCCCCGCCCCACCGGGTATTGCAACGCAGGGACGGTCCTTGAGGTCGGCAAAAACGTCACCGACATCAAGCCCGGCGACCGTGTGGCTGGTCAAGGCAATCATGCCAGCCACACCGTTATGACGAATCTCATTACGAAGGTGCCTGAAGGCGTTTCGTCGAAGTCGGCTTCACTGTTGACCATGGCCGCCATTGCCATGCACGGCTCCCGCGTCGCCAAGGTCGAGCTCGGCGAGGCCGTGGCCGTAACGGGACTGGGTCTCGTCGGCCAGTTCGCGCTCTCCCTGGCCAAACTCAACGGCGGTCTGCCCGTTATCGCTCTGGACCTGAACGATAAGCGCCTCGAACGTGCCAAGGCCCGCGGCGCGGATGTCTGCATCAACCCCGGCAAGGTGGGCGACGTGGTCGAGGCGGTGCGTGAGGTATGTGTCGAAGACGGAGCGAACTGCGTCATCGAGGCCACGGGCATCCCGGCGGTCTATCCCATGGCCATCAAGCTGGCCTGTATGTGCGGTCGCCTGATTGCGCTTGGCTCGCCGCGCGGGACGGTGGAGTTCAGCTTCATGGAGGAGGTTCACCTGCGCGAGGTATCGATCCTCGGCGCCATCCACCCAAGGACCCCCGAACAGGAAAATGTCTACTTTTGGTGGACCAAGCAGCGCGAGCGCAACCTGATCTTTCGTCTGATGAGCGAGGGCAAGCTCACAGCCGAAGACCTGATCACGCACGTCGCCAAGCCGGAGGACTGCCTCGACATCTACACCATGCTCGCGGACAATCCCGAGGATACGCTGGGGGTGGTCTTTCAGTGGACGTAAATGCCATTTACGGAACGTAATGCCCATTGACTGGATAGAAGCCGCTATCGCCCGCAGACAGCCTGTTTACAGCAAATGGTAACCATCCAGATGTTAGTGATAGGAATCTCGCTCCCCAAAAGCATTGTCATTCCCGCTTTCGCGGGAATGACGATAGGGCGAGTCACCAGCCATTACATTTGGCTAAATGGTTACGGCAAATGCAAAGCGGCATGAGCTTTGCACTGCCCGAGGCAACTTGCAAGCATGTAATCGAGGCTTCGTACTTATTATGAGAACATTGGCCGCCCTACTCCCGGTTCTCCTTGCGATACCCCTAACTGTCCTCGCCCAGGAGCCACCCAATCGGCCCCCGCATCGGGGGCGAGGGCCGAACGGCCCCCCTCCTTTCGACCGTGAACGCATGGTCCTGACACAGATACCGTCCGAGGTCGCGGGCAACACGGGCCTCGCCCTCGGCATCGTCCTGCCGAAAAAGGCGAGATACAAAGCAGGCGCTCCCGTGGTCATCAATGTCCCCGGAGGGCACGGCGCGGGCGGTGTGTTCAGCCGGGGTAACTTCCCGGATTTCGGTTTTGTGACGATCTCCTTCTGTTTTCCCGGCGGCGGACGCGGCAGGCTCAAGAGCGGAGGAACGTACGACTATCGCGGCGCAGACTCGATCCATGCCCTGCGCGATGTGATCCGCTTCGCCATGGGCAAGAGCAAGGACAAGTCCGGCAGGACGATCCACGACATTGCGAAGGAGAAGAATGTCACCGTCCTCACCAGCAACGTCGGACTCTTCGGCGGCAGCCACGGCGGGAACGCGTGTGGCGCGGCGATGGGAATCTATGGTCAGGAGCTTCCCGGTCTCGCCTTCTATGTATCGATGGAGAGTCCCTACGGTGCGGGCGCCGTCGGCGTCGAGGTCGGGGATCGTCGCAGCGGCAAGATGAACCCGGCCTACAACCCCAAGACCGGAAAACTCGACCTCTCGAAACTCGCGTTCGACCCCGAGCTCCGCCTTCAGGCCATGGGACGCCAGCGCGGGCCTGTGCTCCAGGGGGGGCTGTTCTTCGATATGGACGGGGACGGTAAGTTCAGTCCCGACAAGGATTTCCAACACAGAGGGCTGCTCTTCGATCTGGGCAACGGCCCCAAGGCATGGTATTCCATTCGGCTCATTGCCGAGGCCGAACGCCGCGACCTCTATGGGGGTCATCGCCCGGCACACATTCCCACCCTCAAAGAAGCGAAGGAGTTCTGGCGCTACCGGAACGCCGCGCCGCTGATCCCGGACATCGTCAAGAAGATACCGAACCTCGCCGTCATTGTCATTGCCAACCAGAAGGACCACGTGCAAATCGCGCCGGATCACTTCCACATCCTGGCGCAGGTCAATGGTTTCCAGAAAGCCGGTGCGAAGTTTATTCGCGTGAACTGCGATCGGGCCTACGCCGAATGGGCCCTGGGTCGCAAGGATTCACGCATCGTGGACAATCCCGCGAACGTCGCCTACACTGGGCAGAGCATCCAAAAGGCGCTCCAGGCAAACGACCTGGACCGCAGCCGGATGCTCAGCTCTGCAGCGGTCTGCGAAGTAGCCGACCGCGTGCAGGCGGGGAACTTCCAGCCTGATCTTGAGACGGTCCTGTTCCCGAGTGCGCCCAAGGCCAGCGCTCCAGCCTTCGATAGACCGCGCACACCTCGGCGCCGCTTCGGTTCCGGAAACCAGCGAGACGGCGAACGTTGAGGTCCGCACATAGTTGGTTCCGCAAGATGATCTACGTCCCTCCCGTGCTGGAGGAAACGGTTCGTTCGTGGGTGGAAACTCACCGAACCGTCGGGGGGCTGCTGGAGCGCATCTCCCAAGGGGTGTTTTCGGCAGTTGGCGGTGGGCTATTCCTTTTTCTTCCGGCCGAGTTTCTGGCAGAGCTTCTCGGCGGCTTTGGCCATGCCCTTCGCCAGGTAGCGCTCGCCGACCTCAACGACGGATTTCACGACGCCGCGTAGGTTGGCCTTGGCAAGGACCTTCCCGGTCGACTTATCCACCAGTTCCACGGCGGCGATGAGGTGGTTGCCGCCGCCGATGAGCTTCTGTCCGGGGATCTTGTCAGAAGTGATGTCGATGATGTGTCCGCGGATGACAACCGTGGGCTGTGCAACTGCGCCCTGCTGGTAGGTCGGCACGGCCTTGATCTCCATAAACGTGCTGCTCTCTTTGAGGAGCGAAACCATGTCCACCTGGACGGCGCATACGAGGCTGCTGTCGATAATGCCGGGCAGGTCGCTTGTAAAGAGGGCCACCTCGGCTTGATCGTATTTGGCCAGAGGGGCCTCGCTCTCGGTCATGATGACCAAACACGTGCCCTGGGGGCCTGTGGCGGTGTAGAGCGCCTGTTTGGCCGCCGTCGCGCAGCCAACACACATGGCGATCAAACCCACCAAGAACAACTTTCGCACGTCTCCATCCCTCCCTGACAGGGGGTGGCCTTCCTACACTGGAACGCGGCATCAATCCCCGGTGAAAAGCCCGACACTGTTTTTCTCCCGGCTCTCTTTGTACTCCTTCTGAAGCTTGTCGGCCTTGGCCGCCGCCTTCTCCTTGGAGAAGCCCGTGCCCAGCACGATCATCCTGGGGCGGCTCGGCCGCTTCAGCAGAATACTCACCTCGTCCAGCGGCAGGCCTTTCTTCTTGAGCTTGTAGACCTTGATTGCCGCGCCGTAGGCCAATATGAGTTCCTCTTTACGTTCCTTCAGGTTGGCCTTCGGGACGGCTTCGTAGCGCACCACGCCGTCGTGGTCCGACACGCGGATGACGGCGTAGTTCACGGGTGTCCCGCTCCCCTCGATACTTCCACAGTCCAGCGCAAGCGCCGCGCGGGAGATGGAAAACAGGCAAAACAAAAGACAGATTCTTCCACCCGTACGCATATCACTCTATCCTTTACGCCAAGAGCATACCCTATTCATGCCCTCGGACGCCTCTCTGTCCGGCGACAGAGAAAAAACAGCGCTCTCTATTTCTTTTCCTTCGTTTCCTCGAACTTCTTCTGGAGCTCCATGGCATACTTCACAGCTTGGTCCAGGTCCGCGAAGGATTTCTTGCTTTTCACGGAGGGCCGCACTGGCTCCTTCGCATTGGCCTTTGCATCGCCTGACAGACTGTTGTATTCCTTCACGGCCTCGCGATAGGCGGCCTGCAGTTCTTTCTTCTTCTCGCCGACCGTTTTCGAATCCAGCGCCTCGAATGTCACTTTGCCCTCGTGGTCCTTGATCTGGGCGACAACGACCTTCGCCTTGGTTGCACGGGTGCTACCTGCACCCGATCTCCTGGAGCTTCACTGACCCGCCGCAAACTGACTGGCGAGGCAGGACGCTATCACCACCGAAACAGCCAACAAACCGTTTCTCATGCCCGATCCTCCTATAAAAAAGGACTCCATTGACACACCCAACATCGTACCCTCCAGGCGCCCTCGTGTCAACGTTTTTTAGGGATTTCTCGAGTCATCGGAGTGAGGGCGCAGCGGAAGCCGATCACAGGATTCGGCATGGTATGGTAGAACCCGCTTCGATATGCCGAACGCATATGCTCCATCTTGTTCGAAAAGGACCCGCCGCGGTGCGAGGCGTATTCTCGCTGTGGTGGGCCCTGCGGGTTGGAGCGGGGCGATTCGGCGTAATAGCCCGGGTCATACCAGTCGTTGCACCATTCCCAAACGTTGCCCGCCATGTTGTAACACCCATATGGGCTGATGCCTGTGATAAAACTCTTTACCGGCGCCGTGTAGTCGAAGCCATCCTCTGCGGTCTCGTAGTTGCATCGAAACGTGCCGTTGGCATTGGGCGGCTCGTTCCCCCACGGGTATTCTCGGCCGTCGGTCCCTCGGGCCGCCTTCTCCCACTCGGCCTCCGTGGGCAGGCGCTTCCCGCACCACCGACAGAACTCATCTGCCGCCGCACGGCTAACGAGCAGGACGGGCTGCTCGTCGGCGCAGAGATTCTCGTCCAGCATGCTCCCCGGCGGTGCGGCGTCGGTCTCGGCCATGAATTTCCGATAGCGGGCATTGGACACCTCGAACACGTCGATATAAAAGGCATCCAGCATCACCTTGTGTACGGGGCGCTCGTCCTTTTGTCCCTTCTCGCTTCCCATGGTGAACTCCCCCGCTGGCACCAGCACCATCTCGGACATGTCCTTGAGGCAGACAATCCGCATGGGCAAGCCGCTCGCCGGATCGGTCTCGGTTCCCTTCACCGCCGCAAAACCTGGCGGGAGGGTTAGCGTCGGCTTGCCGTCATCCGGCCATAGGTTGGAGACCATGCAAACGGACAGGAAAAGAAACACAATTTGAGTTCGCATGCGCCACTCCACAATATCACTCGGTCTTCGTCCAGCGGGTGATGTTTTTCCCTTTTACTTCCCGTACATCAAGCCAATGTACATTATACGCCCCGCAGATCACTGGCACAAGCGAAACCCCCGCCCCCCTTGATTTTACTTGGGACCTCTGATAGAATTCCGCGCCATATCCTGAAAAAACATGCTCCGTAACGCGCAGGTAGGACATTGAGCGAGACACGAAGCGTCCTTCACGAAGCGACCAACTACGAATCCATCGGCAAGGATCTGGCCGCTGTGGCAGACAAAAACGGCCGCCTCTGGTGCGCCTGGCATGCCATGCCCGCAGAGGGCAAGGACGATATCCTTGTCCGCTGGTGGGACGGCTGCAACACCTCCGCCCATCAGCGCGTCAGCGCTGAGTCGGGCGTAAACTGCAACCCGGTCCTCGTCTGCGGGCCGGACTCCACGTGGGTCTTCTGGACGGCGAAGCGCCAGCGCTGGTGCGTCCTCGCCAGCCGGTTCCAGAACGAGGGGTGGCACGAGGAGACCCAGGTCGCCGAGTCGACCCATGATGGAACCCACACCCTGGCCCCAACGGCCGCTGCGGACCCGACGGGGCGAGTCTGGCTGGCCTATCTGCGCGACGACGGAAAACGAACCACCGTCTGCGCACGCGTCTACGACGGCCAATGGCAGGCCGATGTGCGCGTCTCGAACGAGGGCTTCAACTATCGCCCCCGAATCGCCGCCGGACCCGACGGGCGATGCTGGCTGGTATGGGACCGCTTCACGAACCACACCCATGTCATCATGAGCGCCCAGTGGGACGGCGCCCGCTGGCTGCCCGAGGAACAGGTCAGCCGCTCAGCCGACCGGGAGCTGATTCCCGACATTACCGTGGACGCTTTCGGCCGGCCGTGGGTCGCATGGATCCGCCTGCAGGACGTCTGCGATGAAGGGGGTGTTGTCGACCAGAAAACATCCATCCTGTGCGCCGACCGGCAGGGCGGCACGTGGCGGACCCATGAAGACGTTGCGCTCCTCTACCAGGGGCTTCTGGCCCGGCAGGGGGCCTGGGGATACTTCGGTCGCCGTCGCCGGCCGATGATCTGCGCCGACATCCAGGGCGGTGTCCACCTCTTCTACGAGATCAAAGAAACCGAAGACGAATCCACCGGCCAGGCCGCCGGGTTCCTGCTTATGCGCCACTGGGACGGCAAGGCATGGTCCGATGTGTATGAGCTGTGCCGAGAGGACTACGGGTACGTGGTCGCCCGTCCGGGCGAGCTGCCGAAGAACCATATCATCATCGTGGCGCGGCGCGGATGGGAGGAGGGATCGGCCCAGATCGTGGCCCGGGACATCGGCATCTTCCATCTCAAACGCGCCAAGCTGGACGACCCCGCGGAGTGGGCACACTGGAAGCCGTGCACGCTCCCCCTCACACGCAGCGATACGCCACGGCCCGGCGTCACCGTTCGGAACCAAAAGTACCGGCTCTTCTGGGGCGACCTGCACTGTCACGGCTATTTCTCCTCCGACGCCGAGGGGGAGCTGGATGAGCTGCTCTTCTACGCCCGCGACCGCGCGCAGCTCGATTTCTGCGCCGTCACCGACAACGACAACTATGTGAACCGCCCTCTCACCGACTCCGAATGGCAACTGACCCAGCACGAGACCAGCCGGGCCACGGAGCCGGGCAAATTCGCCGCCTTCAGCGCATACGAGTGGACCTGTGCCCCGAACCGGCAGACCAATCACCGCATCGTGGTCTACAACGACTGCGGGCAGCCGGTCTTTCGTCACACCGACCCGCAAGTCCGCGACATCAACGGCTTGGTGCGATGCCTCGAGGGTCGTGAGGCATTCATGTTCGCCCATCATCTCAACTGGGTGCTTACGAGGAGCCAGCAGGAACGGAACGTCGAGGTGTGCTCCAGTTGGCGCGTCTGCATCGACAAAGCGACCGCGATCCGCGAGTGCCTCGATGCCGGCCGGAGATTCGGGTTTCTCGGCTGCAGCGACACCCACCGCCGCGTGCCCGGCCTGGGGGGGGCGCTGACGGGGGTCTTCGCGGAGGAACTCTCGCGGGAGGCCATCTTCGACGCGCTCAAGGCTCGGCGGTGCTACGCCACCACCGGCAGTCGCATCTTCATCGACTTCTCCATCGACGGACGTTTCATGGGCGAGGGGTACGAGACGAGAGAGATACCCCACGTCCACATCCACATCGCCGGCGCGGCGCCGATTGCGAGCGTCGAGGTGATTCGCAACGGCAGGGTCGTCAAGAAGATCGACGGCCGAGGCGAGCGATTCATGATGTCGTACGAGGACTTCGACATTCCCGAAGGGACCAACTACTACTACCTCCGCGTTGCGCAGGAAGGCAAACCGAAGGACTACCCCACCAACCTCGCCCCCGCGCGCGGCAACCTGGCCTGGTCCAGCCCGATCTGGGTGAGGAAGATTTGATTCTCGATGGAGTGGCGCAATCGAATCAGCCAAGCCAGAACGAGAAGTAGAGATACAGCCCCAGAACCAGCCCCAGCACGCCGGCCGTGGCGAGGACGTCCACGGCGTTCCAGCTCGCGCGGTTCGCGCGGCGGTCTTCGTCGGTCGCATCGGCATAGGTGAGTCCTCTCGTCTTCTCCGGCGGAGGCGGGTCGCCCAGCAGCGAGGCAATGACGACCACGGCGACGCTGATGCCGAAGAGCACGCCGGAGAAGTAGAGGAAGTTGAAATCACCGATGGCGGCAAGAAAAGCCGGGGTCTCGATCTTACCGGTCCCAAAGAAGGCCTGGATGGTCAGTTTGCTCATGCCGAGGATGAACCCGGAGACCAACCCCCATACGGCGCCCCGTGCGTTGACGCGGGTCCAGAAGAGCCCCAGCAGGAACACCGCGGTAATCGGCGGGGCAAGGTAGCCCTGCACGCTCTGCAGGTACTGATACAGGCCGCCCTGAGAGATCATCGGCATCACGGGGATCCAGAGCAGGCCCAGCCCCACCAGCACGGTCGTCGCGATCCGTCCCACTCGCACCAGGTGCTCCTCCGCCATGCCGGGGCGTATCTTCTCGTAGATGTCCACCGTAAAGAGCGAAGCCGAGGAGTTGAACAGCGACGAGAGCGAGCTCATCAACGCCGCCAGCAGACCGCCCACCACCAATCCCCGTAACCCCGGCGGCAGCAGGGCCGTGACCATCGTTGGGAACACCTGGTCGCCGTTGATGACCGTCGCTCCGTTCACCACTTTCGTCGGTATGGCGATCACGCCCTTCTGGTTCAGCGCGTAGCCGATCAGCCCGGGCACAATGAAGATCAGGACCGGCCAGACCTTGAGGAAGGCCCCCCACAGCGCGCCGCGCCGGGCGTTGCGCAGGTCTTTTGCCGACAGCGTCCGCTGGACGATGTACTGGTCCGTGCACCAATACCAGATGCCGACGACGGGCGAGGCGATAAGCACCCCGAGCCAGGGAAAATTCGGATCGGAGAGCGGCCGCCAGAGTGCGAACTGTGCGGCGTTCTTGCCGCAGATCGCCTGCAGCTCGCCCCATCCGCCCAATTTCTCCAGGCCGAACATTGTGATGAAGAACGAGCCGACGATCAGGATCACCGCCTGCGCGGTGTCCGTGTAGAGCACCGCCCGCAGTCCGCCGAAGACGGTGTAGATGCCGGTCAGGACCACCGTGGCGAACGCCCCGACCCAGAAGGCGTTTCTCGGACTGCCGAAGGTGTCCGGCAGCAGCGTTTGGAACACGATCGCGCCGGCGTAGACCGTGACCGAGACCTTCGTGAAGACGTAGGCCATCAACGAAACCACCGAGAGGATCCACCGCGCCCGGGCGTTGTAGCGCCGTTCGAGGAACTCGGGCATGGTGAACACGCCCGACCGGTGGTAGAACGGCACGAAGACCCAACCGAGCATGACCATGATCCATGCGTGCAGCTCCCAGTGCGCCATGCCCATGCCTGTGGAGGCCCCCTGCCCGGCCAGCCCGACGATGTGCTCCGATCCGATATTCGAGGCGAACAGCGATCCGCCGATGACGAACCAGCCCATGTTGCGTCCGGCCAGGAAGTAGTCTGTCGATGTCTTCTGTCTCTTCGACGACCACCATACCACACCCGCCAAGGCGAGGAAGTAAAGGCCGATCACAAGCCAATCCACGGCTGCCAAATTACCCATATCTGCGTCTCCGACCTCTCCGCAGCAGAAACTCCTTCGTCGAGGCAGATCATAATGGGCGCGGCGCAGGGGGTCAAGGCAAAACGTCCGAGCACTCTCCCCATGTACACTGCCCGTGTTATAGGGGGGGGCGCGAAGGCGCAGGATTCATCGGCGCGATCCCGGCGCGGGTCCTTCGCGTCAGACGAACCGGCGTCTGCCACACCCACGTGCGCTGGAGGCGGGCCCAAGCGTGGGCACGGGAAGGGGTAGACGGTCGATCACGCCCATCTTTACCAGGTCCGTCGCAATCTCGGCCATATGGTCGTTGAGGTATTTGATCAGCGCCGGTCCGGTAACCGGGTCCTGGCAGTGGTCAAGCAGGTCCTGATAGACAATCGCGGGGGGGCGATGCTGGACCAGAAGCTGGTAGGCGGCGATCACCCCGCCCGTGCGCATGATCCCGGCGCCGCAGTGCACCAGGACCGGCTTGTTTTCGCGGTGTGCGCGAACGATGGCGGCTACGGCGGCTACATAGTGCCCCACGTCGCCGGTGCCGTCCCCGCGGAGGGGCAGCCTGATGTGCTCGATCCCAAGTTCTTTGGCGACCCGATCTTCGCGCTGCTGCGCTTCGTTTCGATGATCGGGGGCGGTCAGGTCCACGATCACCTGGATCTTGTGTTTTTCCAGAACATCGCGAATCAACCGCGGCGAAACCTGGCCGCTGCGGTACAGCTTCCCCGGCTCCACTTCCACCCATCGCCTTGGGACGATCTGGTCGATGAAAAGTTTTCTTCCGATGATTACTGCGCCCGTGACGCCCAAAGCCAGGAGCAGCGCCAGTGCACCCGACCGGAAGGTAAGTCGCCTGCGTGGCCGAGGCGCGGGGGCCGTCTGGTTTTCTTCGTGGGAGTGCGGGTTGTTTTCCATTGGTTCTCCGATCATTTTTTTTCGTTGTCGTCCACCCTCTCCCTCAGCAGGCGAGTCGGCCAATCGGGGAGAGACTCCACACTTGGCGCATCCGGCGATGGTTTGCCGGTGCTTACGAACAGATACTGGAGGCTGTCATATTCAAATTTGGAAACAAGCCGGAAGTAATAGTGAAACATCTTGTCGAACTCGGCCACTTTGCTGCCCCTCACAATGCAGTAGACTCCGGGTTGACGTGAAGCCATGAGTGCCAGCTTTCTCGCGCTGATGAAGGTATTGAGGCCGTCTTCCGGAGATAGAGATAGTCCAAACTCGAATTGCCTCGGCACATAGCCGACGATGAGCTGTCGCCGGTGAAAGTAGAGGCTCAAGTTGGGATACTGTTCACAATAGGACGTGAGCTCGCGGAGGTCGCCTCGTTCCGAAATGACCTTTGCGATCTCGCGTCCGGACTGGAATTCGAGCGCTTGGGCGGAGTGAGTTGCCGCAAGCGACGCAAACTGAAATGGCAGGGACAGCACACCCAGCGTGAAGGCCAGCTTGCCGGCTGATCTTGCCAGCACGGCTGTCAGTGGGAGAGTGAAGAGCAGAAACATGATGGACATGTTTCGGAGATCGGCGACGATGTCCTGAGGGCCATACCGCCGGGAGAGAACGACCACAACAATGACTACCGCGACACAGAGGCCCGCCCCGAGGAGGCATGCCACGATACGGGTGGGGAGGGAAGGTCTTTCCGAACGGGGAATCGTGGATCCAACCAGGAGGGCAAGGGGGGCGAAAGCGGGCAAAACATAAGTCGGCAGCTTCGAGACGGAAAGGGTAAAGATAAGCACCGTGCTTCCCATCCATAGCAGGCACAGGGTCGACGCGTCCCGATGCTCACGATGGCGCCCAAACGTCTTTTCGAGGGTGGCGGGCAGAAACAGCGTCCAGGGGAGAAATCCCAAGAGAAGGTAGCAGATAGTGTAATAAGGTGGGCGTGAATGGTGAATGCCCTTCCTGAAGAATCCAAGAATGTTTTCGCTAAGGTAAAAGTGGGGGAAGAACTCCGGGGCGGCGAAATAGATCGCCATATGCCAGGGCGCCCAGATGATGAGGAACGCCAAGACGGCGCCGATGGACACCAAACTCTTGACGCCCCTGACCCCTTGTCGCGTGAGCACGAGAAGCGCAATAGGAGCCATCGGCAGCAAAACGCCCACAGGGCCCTTTGTCAGGGTCCCGAGCGCCATGCAGACGTACGCCGGGATGAGCCAGCGGGCCCCGCGCTTCCATGAAAGATACAGAAAACCCGTTGCAAGCGTTACAAAGAGCGTTAGTATCATGTCCGTGAGGAGCATTCGAGAGAAGTAGAAATAGAAGGCGGAAGTGCAGAGAACAATGGCCGCCCGAAAACCTGCCCCTTCCCCGAACATGACGCAGCCGAAAAGGTAAATGGCAACCACCCCCGCCAGTCCGGCCAGGGCCGGGAAGAATCGCGCGCCGAACTCATTCATGCCGAAGATCTTGAACCCGGCACAGGTCATCCAGTATGTCAGGGGAGGCTTGTCGAGGTAGGGCAGATAGTTCAGGTGGGGCACGATAAAGTTGCCTGATTCCAGCATTTCACGCGGAATCTCCACGTATCGTGTCTCATCAGGGTCGCGCAGCCTTGGCCGGCCAAGCCCGGCAAAAAACAGAACGGCCGCCAGGACGGAAACAAGGAGTAAATGGGTGCTGTTTGGTCTGGAATCCGGCATCACGCTCCTTTGGAATCATCCACCGCCTGGGCGGCAGGCAGGGTATCGCCGGGAAAATGTCGAAGCCATGCCGACCCCGCCCAGACGAATAGACCGGCCGCCATTACGCCATAGACCGCACCGGCCAGGACATCCGAGGGATAGTGCTTGCCTATGTATATTCTTGAGAAACCAACCAGGCTCGCAAAAACAAAGCACGGAGCCGTCATCTTCCGGTAGAAGAAGGACACCACCGATGCAAGGGCAAACATGTTGGCGGCGTGGTTGGAAGGAAACCCGTAATGTCCCCCCCGGCTGATGAGCATCCGCAGGTCCGAGAGCACATAGCAGGGCCTTGGCCGGCAGAAGGCCCCTTTCAGGATATAGCTGATCGTCATGTCGGTAAACGCCACGCATCCCACGGCAAGGAGCGCGACCAACCTGCCCTTTCTCCCGCCTTTTAGGGCGAGGCCCACTATCAAAACAATCCCCGCAATATCCAGGAATCGAGATTTCGTTATTCCGAAAAACAGGACGTCGAAAACCGGATTGGCAAGATCGCGGTTGAAGAAGTAGAGTATGGACCGGTCAATGTTGCCAAACACTGGCATCTCCCGTCATATCCGAAAGTACGTTTCCCGCTCGATATGCCCCGTCGTACAGTTCGAGCGTTTCTTTCAGCTTGTGGTCGTACGAGTGCGCATCATCAGCAAGTAGACCACAGGCGTGGCCACCAGCGACAGCAGCACCGAGATACAAAGCGCCCCAATCACGGCAATGGCCAGCGGCCTGAGCATGTCCGCCCCGGAACCGATGCCGTAGGCCAGAGGCAGCATGCCGAGCGCCGCCGCCATCGAGGTCATCAGCACGGGCCGCAGACGCCGCCGCCCGGAGCGAACCAGGGCCTCCACCAGGTCCAATCCTTCATTCCGATGGTGCTCCACCAGATCCAGCATCAGGATCCCGTTTTTTGCGACGATGCCCACGCCGATAATGGCCCCGAGAAAGGAGACGACGTTCATCGACGTGCCCGTGATCCACAAGGCCAGCACGCTGCCAAACAAGGCCAGCACGGCCCCAAAGACAATGGAGATCGGCTCGTAGAAGGAGCGAAATTCCAGGAGCAATACGGTGAACACCAGCATCACAGCCGTCATCAGCACGATCAGCAGATTGTAGAACGATTTCTGCTGCTGATGATACAATCCACCGTATTCAACCATTTCCGAAGGAATGGACTTGTCCTGACTCAATACGGACCGGATCTCCGCCATGGCGCTGCCCATATCGCGTCCCTCCAGACGCGCCGTGACCGCCACATCCTGGCGCAAGTCCTCGCGGTGCAGCTCCAGCTCGCCCGGATCTTCGACAACGTCGACCACCTGCGACAGCTTGATGAGCGTTCCGTCCGCCGCGCGCAGCGGCAGATCGCGCAGACTTGCGATCCGGTCGATCTGCGACGGATCGGCCTTGACGCGGATAGGGATGATGCGGTCGCCTTCCAGCACGGACGAGGCCGTCTTCCCCAGCATCGCGGTATTCACGGCGGCGGCCACATCATCGGCGCTCAGGCCGAATCGCTGCGCGTCGAGGTAGCGAACGCGAAACCGGATGGACGGCCCGGTGTAGACCAGCCCGTCAAAGGTATCCACCACGCCCCTGATCTTCTTGATCTTTTCCTCGATTTCTGGGGCCTTCTTCTTCAGAAAGTCCAGGTCCGTAGAGAAGAGTTTGATCTCGATCGGTTGAGGCGCCCACATCAGGTCGCCGATCAGGTCGCCGAGGATGCCGGGGAACTCCCATTGGATGCCGGGCACGGCCACATGGAACTTGTGCCGTAACTCGGCGATCACCTCCCCGGTCGTTCGCTTCCGGTTGGACTTCAGTTTGACCAGAAAGTCCCCGACATTTGGTTCCACAATCGCCAGCGCCAGATGGGCCCCCGTGCGGCGGGAGTAACTCTCCAACTCCGGGATCCCCCGCAATATCTCCTCCGCCTGCAGGATTTGGCGATTGGTCTCGGCAAGGCTGGTGCCCGGGGGGGTGAAGTAGTCGATGACGAACCCGCCCTCGTCCATTGACGGCAGAAACTCGCTTTCCAGACGGTCGTAGAGGGATATGCCGGCCAGCAGCACGATGCCGCAGGCGCCCAGCGTGAGGAAGCGATGGCGGAGGGCGAAGCGCAAGGCGATCTCGTAAACGCCGACCACGAGGCGCAGCAGAAATCCCCCTTCACCAAGGTGCTCGTGCGCCTCGCCGCCTGGACGTTTGCGGATGAACCAGGCCGCCAGCGACGGCGTGAACGTAACCGCCAGCACGAGGGAGGTCAGCAGGGCGACCACCATCGTCAGGGCCAGGGCGCGGAAGAACACACCGGTGATGCCATTCAGGAAGGCCAATGGGATGAAGACGACGACGGGCGTCAGTGTCGAGCTGGAGAGCGGGAGGAATATCTCCCCGATGCCGGCCTGGATCGCTTCGCGCGGGGGCATCCCCGTCGCGGCCTTGGTATGAATGGCCTCGACCACGACGATCGCGTTGTCTATAACCAGCCCGATGGCCGCGGCGATCCCGCCGAGTGTCATCAGGTTGAAACTGAGCCCCATCACGTCCATAGCAGCCAAGGTGGTCAGGACGGTCACCGGGATGAGCATCGTGGCCACCAGCGTGGTCCCCCAGTTCTTCAGAAACAGAAATATGATGAGGACGGAAAGGATCAGGCCGAAAAGGATCGCCTCCCACGCGCTTTCCACCGAGGAGCGCACGAACAGGGATTGGTCATAATAATAGGCCAGCTTCATGTCGGGGGGAAGCTCGCGTCGCAGTGTGCGCAGTTCCTTTTCCAGCCGGGCGGCGATATTCAGTGTGCTCCCGTCGGGCTGGCTTCGAATGTTGAGCAGGACCGCGTTCACTCCGTCCGCAGTGACGATATTGAATACCGGCTCCGGGCCGCGCTGCACGCGCGCGAAGTCCCGGATGCGAACGGGATGCCCGTTTGTGAGCGCAACGGTGATGTTCTCAATATCCTGAATCGTGTGAACGCGGCCATCCACGACGGCCAGATAGAGTCTGTGGTCCTCCTCGTGCATACCGGTCGATGTGATCAGGTTGTTCTTCGTCAGGGCGTCGGTGATCTCGGTCAGGCTCAAATGGGCGGCATGCAACTTGACCAGGTCCACCACGACGTGATATTCGGGCGCCCGCCCGCCCACGAGGTCCACGCGGGCCACGCCAGGGAATCGGAGAAAGCGCGGCTTGAGGTCGTAGCGGGCCGTTTCCCATAGATCGACGATGCTGCGTGTTTTGCTGGTTAGACTGATCCCGATGATGGGGAATGCGGAAAATGTGAGTCGAAAGACGGAGGTCTCCGCCGTGGCGGGTAGGGTGCTGCGAATCTGCGACAGCCGGCTGAGCACATACAACTCCGACTGGATCATATCGACGGACCAGGTGAAAAAGACGTTCACCTCCGCCGCGCCGCGGCCGGTCGCCGAACGAATGTTGACCGATCCGGGGATGTCCTTCATCGCCTCCTCGATCGGCCGGGTGATGGTGGCCATCATCTCGTCGGCCGGCATGACGCCGTTGTCCACCAGGACCACCACACGCGGGAAATCGGTCTGCGGAAACACCGACGACGGGATATTGAACGCCGAATAGACCCCCGCCCCGCACAGGGCGATGGTGATGAACGTGATGGAGACCGCGTGTCGGGTGACGAACCGCCCCAACAACGAGGGCCTGCTTGTCTCTTCAGTACCGTTCTGCATGCAGATGCCGCCTGGGTCGCTTTACTGTTCGATCACCCGGATCTTGGTTTCCTTGGGCAGGCCGTAGGCGCCCGTTGTCACAATGGTCATTCCAACCTTCAATCCTTCCCCCTCAATCTCGACGAGGCCGCCTTCGCGGAGGCCCACGTTCACCGGTTTTTGAATCGCACGGTCTCCCTCGACCAGTGAAATTACGCTGTGGCCCTCCACATCGATTACGATACTCTCTTCGGGCACGGCCAAGCAGTCGCGGTGCTCTTTACAGACGATGCGGATTTTCGCGAATTGTCCCGGCCGCAGTCCCCCGTCGGCGGGTACTGAGACCCGCACCGTCACGGTATCGCTCTTGTCATCCACCTGCGAGGAGATAAAGGCCAGCGTTCCCGTGTGAACCTTCGCGCGGCCGGGGGGCGGCGCGGATGCGGCATGGTCCGCAGAGATGTTCACCTTTTGACCCGGCTTCAGCAGGGAAAGCTCCGCCGTTGGAATGCTTGCGGTGACCACCAGGCGGCTCAGGTCGATCAGTTCCGCCAGTACCGTTGCCGTGTCCACGACGTCGCTGCGTTTGGCGTAGACGCGCACCAGTACACCGGCCAGCGGTGCGTCAATCGTCAGAAATGCACGCTGCACCTCCGCCGCGGCCAGTTCGCTGCGCGCAGCATCCAATTGCTGCTCCGCCTCTTGAATGAGCTTCTGGCAGGTGCCCTCAACCTGCTGCAGTTTCTGTTGCCGCTCGTAATTCTTCTCGGCAAACTTCACCGCCTGTCTGGCCTTTTCGACAAGCACATCGGCCGCGCGGCTGTCCAAACAAAACAGCCGCGTCCCCTTTTCAACTCGCTGGCCTTCCACGCACTTCACTTCGGCAATGATGCCCGGCACCGATGACGTGATGTGCGCGATGGCGGCAGGCCTGCTGCCGTTTGCCGGCTCCGGCCCAACCGTTCCATAGCCCACAACGTAACCATGCAGCGTCGCTCGCTGAATCTTCCCGACATGGACGGCCACCTCGGTGGCTATTGTCTCTGTCTCCGTCTTCTCATCGGGATCGGGGGGGGTTGTCCCCACCCAAAGGGCAGTGGCTGCCGCCGCGATGACCTTCATTACATCCACAGGCGTCCTTCCCCGCTTTATCCATAGCCAGAGAAAAGCGGCGGCAGCAACCGCCGCTACAGTTGTCAGGCCGAGGAACGCTCGGCGTCTACTCATGTGTCTTCTCCTTCATCGCCCCGAAATCCTTGGGCACGACGCATCCCGGCGCGCTCGATGCGTTGAGGGGGCCTTGCATCGCATCCTCCAGCAGCCCCAAGGCCTCCTGCACCTTCATCCGTGCATCGAGGTTTTCGATCAAGCCGGTGCTGAGTTCCAGTTCAATGCCGGTAACCTCCAACTTGGTCAGCTCTCCCGCCTTAAACATGGCTTTGGCCGTTTGCTCTTGGCTTTTCAGCTCCGCCAGCAACGCGTCTGTCGTGGCTAACTTCTGGATCGACAGACGGTAACTGACGAGGGCGCGATCTATCTCTCCGATCACCCGGGCCTGCAGCGCATTAAAGCGCGCAGCGGCCTCCGTTCGGTTCGCCTCCGCTTCGGCTATTGCCCCTTGGTTCTGGTTGAACACCGGCAATGTTATGGAGATGCCCAAGGTCCACTTGTTATCGGTCTGGTCCAGTTCATAGCCGGGGCCGATGTTGATGTCCGGGTACTGCCGCGAGATCTCCAGTTGCAGTGCGGCCTGGCTGGCGGCGTACTCCGCCAGCGCACCCAGGATATCTGTGCGGGCGAGCAAGGCCCGACGCCGAACCTCCGCCGACGGGACGTTCGAAGGAAGGCGCTTGAAGGCATCGAACGAGATGTTCACCCCCTGCAGTGCGGCCATAGACAGACCCAAGGCGTTCGCCACCTGCGCCCGCGCCTCGGCCTCCTTCCTCTCCGCATCATTCACCGCGAGGCGGGAGGTATTCAGGGCGATGCGCGCGCGGGTTACGTTGAATGGCGAGACGGCGCCTGCCGCACGCTGCCGTTCCAGCAGCTTGACCATATCCGCCTGAATGGCCTGCTGGGCCTTCAGCAGGTCTTGCGTTTTCTTTGCGGCATAGAGATCCAGGAGGCTCCGACGCAAGCGGCTATAGACCTGCCAGGCCACCGTCGCGATATTCAGGCGAGCAGCCTGCGAAAGATTCTTGGCCCGTGCGATGCGATAGCCGCGCTTGCCCGCCGTTTCCACCGGAAAGTCCACGCTCATCCCCGGTATCCAGTAGGGGTCGGGGGTGCCGATGGCGGTCGTGTCGATCGTCGGTGTGAGACCGATGGTGGGGTTGGGCCGTTCCCCTGCCGTGATGATGCCGGCCCGAGCCACCGCCGACTCGGCGCGCGCCACATCCAGATCGGGATGATAATAGAAGGCCACCCAGCTCAGCAGCCGCAGGTCCCAAGACCTTGGGGGCCACGTGGCCAGGTTGAGATTCTTCTGCAGGAAACTCCTCAGCTCCGGGGAGTCCAGCGTCCGCGCCTCAAACGTATCCAGTCTCTGGACCACGGATATGGGTTCGGGCCGGTAGCGAATGCAGCCGGCCAGCGCCAGCGCCGCCAAGCCCGCCCATATACCTTTTCCACGGAATCGTTTGACCATCGTCTATCCAGAAGATCCCACTGTCTCGATCTCGCCAAAACAAAAGACACCTCTTCCCCTGCATTTTCTGACCGGAAAAGATGCATCCCGCCGCCGTGGGGTGGTCCCATGAGTGCGACGATGCACAGCCGTATCGGCCTATCCGCCCTTCCTTCGCCGCTCAAACTTTACGGGCGCCCTTACCGGAAGTTTGCTTCAATATACTACAACGCCAATTACTGGAATATTACAGATACATTACAAGCCTCTAATCATTTGTTGCCCCCGCCTCACAG
>JAADGH010000122.1 GCA_013152475.1 Planctomycetota bacterium | reverse complement strand
GTTGCGAGTACTTGGCCAGCGTTCCGCCACAGCCTTTGATTCCATCCATCTCGTGTGCGATTACTGCCGCAAGGGTCAATTTCTGTTCCACTTCTCCTCCCGTCTATTCTGTCTGCGCGCTATGCCTGTGTCATCTTGAAGGGGAGCGGGTCGCAGGCTTCCATGAGTTTGTCCGTCAACATCGTCATCAACCTGGACTTCAGCGCAGCGTACGCCGGGTCGCCCCACAGGTTGCGATACTCATGGGGGTCGGTTTCCAAGTCGAAGAGTTCGCCATACTCCTCTCCCTGGTAGCAAGTGATCTTGTGTCGCGATGTCCGCAGCGTTCGGACGCGCAGTCCGACATAGTCCTCGTCGTTCTCTATTAACACCCCTGGACAATCGTCCGCTTGCGCCTCGCCCGCCAGGAGCTGTCTCAGACTCGCGCCCTGAACGCGAGGGGGAACCGAGATGTCGGCCAGTTCGAGGATCGTGCCTGCAACGTCGAGGTGTGACGTCAGTTCTCGCACCTCATAGCCTTGCCGGAAGTAGTCCGGTCCACTCCATATCGCGGGCATCTTCAAGAGCGATTCATAGTGGAAGGGGCCTTTGAGCAACAACCCGTGATCGCCCAGGAGTTCTCCGTGGTCGGAGGTGAAAAAGACGATGGTGTTCTCCCGGAGCCCAAGCTCATCCAGACAGCCAAGCATCCGTCCGACGCACGCATCAATGTGCGCTGTCATTCCATAGTACAAGGACCGGATCGCGGCGATGTCGTCCTCGGTGAGTGTCGAGAAGGGAATGGCCTGAGTATCCCCCGATGTGTAAAGGCCCTCTTCGACGGCCTTGCGGAAATGAGGGGGCAGGCGGTCGAGCTCTCCGGCTTCGATAAAGGGTTTCGGAATCTCCGCCAGGGCATAAAGATCGGAAAAGGGCGATGGCGCGCAAAACGGGTGGTGGGGGTCGGGAAACGAACTGGTGATGAAGAACGGATGCCGGTGGCCGTCTGCGGCATATCGTGCGATCATTTCGATGGTCTTATCAGTGATCCAGGACGACGTATGAAGCTCTTTGGGGATCGCGGATCTCCAGTACAGCCCATAAGGTCCTTTTTGTTCCGGAGGGGAATACGTGAACCCCGGATGCTTCTTTGCGAGATCGGTACGGTGCACATAGCCGCCGATGTCGCCGTGCCCGAAGGCGGGAATCACTTCCTGCCATCCATAGTAATGTCCGTCGAAGCGCGGGATCTGTCCCTTGTTCCAGAGATGCTGGCTCTCGAAAAAAGGGCCGTTGTAAGGCGCGGTTTTCTCCTCCGGCAGTCCCATTCTCTTGAGGACCGTGTCCTTTTGATCCGGGCTTCCGTGGGGCGTCAGATGAATCTTTCCCACGCACCCGGTTCGATAGCCCGATCTCAGGAGATACTCGGTGAAGGTGGTTTCCTCCGGCCTCAGAGGAATGCCGTTGCAGCGCACACCGTGTGTCGAGGGATATCGGCCCGTGAACAACGTGGCCCGGGAGGGCATGCATATTGGATTGTTGGTAAAATGGTTCCGGAGCAGAACCCCCGTGCGGGCGAGTTGGTCTATATTCGGCGTACGGACCACGGGATTTCCGTAACAGCCGAGGCCGTCGGCCCGGAGCTGATCGGTCAGGATTAGAAGGAAATTCGGCCGGGTGTGTGCCATCGCCTCACGCTTCCTCTCTCAACAAGTCACTTATCGGCCCTGCGCGGTTTTCCATGCGATATAACCCCGCGGGGGAATCGCCTCTCTACCGGGAACGCGGTATTCCTGTTCCGGCGAAAAGTTGACCACCACCGTCCACCCGTTGCCGAAGGTGGACTGTTGGACGAGTCGGTCGGCGGTCAGGTATCGATGCTTGGTCATGGGCTGCCCCGCGACCTTCATGCCGAAGTCACAAACCGCGCGAACCGTCCTCAGGATACGCTCGCGGGCCTCGGGCCAGAGGTTGGTGTCCAGGGTAAACATCGGCGAGGTGGCGTAGAGGAGGTTGAACAGGTCTTCGATATCCCATGTCTCGCGGTCGAGGAAGCGGTTCGCCGGTGCATCCCAACGCCACGTGCCGACGACAGAATCATGGAAGACAAGCTGAAAAAGAGGCGCTCGCAGACGGGCGTTGTAGTTGAGAAAACGATACTCGCGGCTTGTCTTGAAGTACCATCCCTTTCTTTGCTTCCCGTTGATGTCCCAGGGCCAGGGACCGGGCGACTTTTTCATCTGCTTCGCAAAGGACCCGGAGTTCTGGATGACTTCGATGCCCTCGCACCAGGAGACATATCGGTTGCCCCACCACCGGCTGTCCTCCGAGCCGAGCACCTGTTTCAGTCCCTCGGCCACGTAGCAAAACAGTTCGCAGCGCAACTCGATGCTCTTGCGTCGAGAGATGCGATGCTGGGGCGACCAATCCTCCAGGCCGCGCAGGGCCGTCTCTACGTCCAGGTAGCGAGCGTTGTGCCGCCGTCGTTCGATGTCGGCGGGAATGAGACGCTTGGCCCAGGCCAGCTTGAACACGTCGGACCGCCGACCGCAGACGTACACCTTGTCGCCCACGGGCTGCCGCCAGCCGGGCAGCAGACTTCCGTCTTCCCTTTGCACACATTCGTCCGGGTACCCTTCCCGATGGTGCGCATAGACGGGATCGCGCAACGGTTTCTTGCGGCCCGGGTAGTCCGGCGGCCAAATATCGACCAGGTTATCGTACCTGCCCACGAGATAGCCCGCCTTTTCGGTGAGGTCCGAGCCGCGTGTGCCGCCCATGATGAGGACACGCTCGACACCGGAATCGACCAGGTCTTTGATGACATCCTCCGGCATGCTCGGCCACCACAGCACCACCGCGCCGGGCAGCCTGGCCACGTTCGGATTGACCTTGGCCTTTTCTTCGAGGGTGCGGAACCAGCCGATGCCCTTCAGGTACTCTCGATACCGCTTCGCCATCGCAACGTAGCCGCCTGTGGTGAAAAAGAAATAGGTCATCCGGCGGGTATATCCGAATCGGTTGAAGGCGCCAAGCCACTTGAAGGTCAGGGCCGGGGGGCTGTCATGTGCCACGAAGCGCATATCATGAGGAGTTTCGGCCAGCGCCATCACCCCGCGCTTCAGGTCCGTCAACCCATGCCACGGCATGTGAAACCCGGCCCAGCGGAACATGCGCCGCGCCGTTTCGGGCCATGAGGCAATATCCTCCGCCACCGGGATGAGCAGTCCCTCGCGCAAGGGCCACACAAGATTTCCCTCGTTGTTCGGCCAGACGAAGGGATAGGGGTAAACGAGTTCCTTCATCTGCGCCTTGGCATCCGCTCGAAGCTCGACCGAGAGCGCGGCTTCCTTCTCCTCAAGCCGAAAAACGGCTTCGAAGGAAACCCCCGCCTGTTCGAGTCGAACCAAGAGCATGTTTCCTTTTTGTGTGACTTCAGAGACGTTCGTCTCCGGGAGGCGAAAGCGCTGTTGACGATAGGTCAAGCCGGAGCGAAGATCCGTGACAGTGAACAGGGCGTCCTGCCGAGAAAACTTGAAGGACAGGACCTGGTTCGACAGGACGTTCTCCGCGGACACGGCCCATGGAGCGATCAAAACAAACATCACAACCATCGGCCCCCAGAATATGTTTGTGTGTGGCACTGGTTTCATGACCTCATTCCTCATGCGCCTTCGTGAAGGGGTTCTTTCGAGATTGCATCAGCTCATACACGCTCTGTCCTTTCTTCGGGAGATAGTCCTTCCCGAGGCACTTCTCCACTCCACCGAGGACCTTCGCCGGGTTATCGGTCAGGAGGCCGTCGCAGCCCATGCGAATGAACCGCGCGCCGTCGGTCAGCCCCACGCTCATCACGGACGGCCGCACCGCGATGCCATATTCGTGGCATATCGCGATTTTCTCCGGAGTAAGCAGTTTGGTGCACAGCATCTCGCCGCCGATGGCCGAGAGCTTTTTCATCGCTTCGTGGTACAGCTCAATCTGCTTCGGCATCGGGTAAGGCTTCCATTTTTTGCCTTCCTGGTAACGTCCCAGCGTGTTATTGGCCCATTCGACAACGATTCGCTTGTCGGCCGACTTGACCTGCCGCAGGTAGTCCAGATCTCTGGAGGACACAATGGCCCGATCCCAGATGCCGTGACGTCGAATCAATTCGAGAACCGACTCAACGGGAACCTTTACATGAAGTTGAAAGTTCATTCGGTCCTTGTATTTCGACACCACCTCGTCGGCCGTGAGGATTCCAAGGTCCTTCCAGAGCCGCCCTCCCACCGTGGCGGAGTAACGCAGCTTCGTGATCTCGGCAAGCGGCATGCGGCTCAGGATAAGATCAGCGCGACCGAAGAGTTCCTTCGGCAATCGGTCATCATGGGAAAGCACAATCCCACCGTCCGCCGTTGGACGCAGGTCAATTTCGATGGCCGTAACGCCCAGCGTCATGGCATGCTCCACGTTGGGCAGCGACTGGTCCGGCGCAAAGACCCGGCCTCCCCCCCGATGCGCCGAGATGTAAAGCGGTTTTAGAATCGGCTGCGGTTTCATAGGTTCACCCTCGCTCCGAAGACAAACCAGACACATTGCAAGCCAAACCCCTCGACAGACCAACGGCCTTGTCCACATGATTGCACCTCCCATTGCCGAGACACGTTGCGCGCAACAACTCTTCCGATTCGATCCTCTCGCTCATGACCGACCCGTCACTTTGTCTTCACTACATAATCCCCATCTTCCACCTCGAACACCAACTCCCCGTCCTCAACGTCATGAGGAACGATTTTCTCCGAGCGTAGATCGCGAACTTCCTCCACCGTCTCGTTGTCGCGCAAGGCCGCGCGGATGACGCAACGCTCTCCCGTGTAGTTTCGGCAGACAATCTCTTTCCCATAATGTACCGCCGATGTCCCTGCCCGGTAGAGCTGCGCCACTTCGTAGATCCCCATGCACACCATCTCGGGATGACGGGACAACAACTCGCCAAGGAACCGGTCCATGGCCTCAATTCCCTTGTCTGAATCGGCCGGATCCACCATCGCCGCGTTCTGGCGGTGATAGCCGATCACCGCCGGAAGGTTTGCCTTCCACCGCCTCTCGGCCACCGCCGCGGACTCGGCGATTGACTCATCTATGGACTGTTCCTCGCGGCGCACCATAGGCTCAAAGCTGCCATTGCGGTTCATATACGTCATGCGGAGATACTTGTTGTACGTCCCCATTGCGTTGTTTCGATCCCGCGTGCTGTCGGGCTTGTCGGCCGACTTGTCCCCGCCGATCTGGTCCTGATTGTTCATACCCGCCTTACCATCGCGCACCTTCAGCCCCAGCAGCGCCCAGACCTCCTCCGTGCCGGGCACGGCGTCCGAAGCAATCACACTGTGAGGGATCCGACCGAAGACCTGCCTGAACCGCTCAAATCCTTCCTTCACCCACGGGTACTGCTCCTGAATGGGCATGTCCTGGTATTCCGGGATGTGCGGCGTCCAGTGATACATCTGATGGGAGAACAGAAAACGCGCGACCTCTCCGGCTTCGGTCGACGCCCGCAACCTTTCCAGCCAGATCGTCGGGCTCATGTGATGGAGGCGCTGATGATACTCCGGCTGGAACACGCCTCTCGCATATCCCTCGCGGGCAGCCTCCAGAAATCCCTCCCGCTCCCACCGGGAGGGCTGCCCGTCAATAATGCTGATGTCCGTGTATTCCTTGAACTCCGATTTCTCGATGGCTTCGTAATCCGGCGCGCCGACTACATAGTTGGGCTGAAGGACGGAGGGTCGGTTGTCGCCTCCCTTGTTCTTCTCGAGCACATCGTAGAGCCTCCGCATGTGTTCGGCGTCTTCGAGTGTGCACGGCAGCCAGCGCATCAGGCTTTGCCCCGCCGGAGTTTCTTTGAGCCATTTCCCGACCTTCGGATGGCCGAGAACGGCCTCGTAGGCTTCCCCGTCGGGCACGATCGAGCAATCGCCCCAGTCATCGCTCGGCATCACAAGCACTTTCCTCTTTTCCCA
>JAADGH010000010.1 GCA_013152475.1 Planctomycetota bacterium | reverse complement strand
TCGATCCGGAATACGTGGCGGCGATGGAGGGATCGGCCCCGTTCATCGAGAAGCGCGGATTCACCTCCGGCGGCGGCCGGCCGATCCCGCACGACGCACGGGCCTATATGTTCAAGGTGGTCATCGATGAAATTCGCAAACATCACAAAACGATTCCCATCTCCCTGTGCCTGGAGACGGTGGAGATGTGGGCCTTGTTCGAGCGCGAGCTGGGCATGCCCATGAACCCGGAGAAGAAGGCCGGGTATTACTGCAATTGCGGCCCCGTATGCACACCGGAGCATCCGTATAGCAAGGGCGTAACGCCGGGGCCATCGTGGTTCGGCGAACTGAATGAAAGTGAATAGGAGAGGACGCTATGGCGCAAGAACATGAAGTGGTTTGGCTGACGAATGTCGAAGAGATCGAAGACTCGAAGTGTCCCGCAGCGGACAAGATGCTGGAGATGCTCGAAAAAGCCGAGGAGGCGAAGGACAGAGATGACTTTGCGAAGAAAGTCCGTGAGGTGACGGCCTCGGTGAACGCCGACGCCGCCGGCACGTGGAACCGGCCGATGGAGGTGATCGAGTTCGCGAAGCGCATGGGTTACCAGAAGATTGGCGTGGCATTCTGCGCCGGGCTCAAGGACGAGGCGAAGACCTTCGGCGATGCGCTGGCAAGCCATGGGTTCCAGGTTCGAGGCGTGGCCTGTTCGGTGGAGGGCCCGTGTAACTCCGTCGGCCAGGCGATGCTGCTCAATGAGATGGGCACGGAGCTGAACGTGATCATGGGCATGTGCGTCGGACACGACGCGACGTTCATCAAGTTCTCCGACGCGCCCGTCACGCCGCTGGCCGTCAAGGACAAGGTGACCTGCCACAATCCCGTGGCGGCGCTCACGTGCAATTACCAGAAGAAGCGGCTGATCAAGGAATAATTGGAGACAGGACAATGCAAAGGGTCCCGGCGAAAAAGCTGATCATTACCCAGGACGTCGAGGACGATCCGCAGTGCCTTGCGCGCGCCGAGCGGTTGATGACCGGAATCGACGCGGATGAGATCGTGCGCAATGTGGATGATGCCAAGCTCTGCAAGATCATCGAAGCGGATGGCCTGGACAAGGGCTGCGCGCGTCATGGCGTGAAGGAGAAGGTGGAGACCACCATCCTTTTTGTGAAAGGCCGGTTCGACGCCACGGAGGAAGAGAAGGAAAAGCGCAAGGAGCAGTTCCCCGCGCTCTTTGCCAACAGCGGATATCGCTTCCACGGTTACGGCGGTTTTGACTGGCGCGACTCGGGGTCGAAGAAATATCGAGAGACAACGGGTCTCGTCTGCCAACCGGCGTATCAGCTCCACACCATCTTCGGCTGCCCCTTCCGCTGCGCCTACTGCAGCATGGGCCGGATTATCTGCATGAAACTGAACCTGGAGGAATTCGTCGGCCACTTCGATGAGTGGATGGAGGTCGATCCCGACCAGACGCTCTACCAGTTCGACAACGGCACAGATGTGGCCTGCCTCGAGCCCGAGTATGGCGCGTCGAAGCTCTTCGTCGAATATTTCGCGAAACGGGAAACACAATACCTGGAGCTTTACGTCGGGAAGAGCGACCGCGTGGACTACCTCCTCGACCTCGACCACCGCGGCCACACCGTCCCCTGCTGGAGCGTGAGCTGCCAGACGCAGAGCACCGTTATCGAGCGCGGCACGGCGCCTATGCGCAAGCGCATTGATGCGGCGCGGGAGTGCCAGCTCGCCGGGTATCCGGTGCGCATCCGGTTCTCGCCGATGGTGCCGGTGAAGAACTGGCGCGAAGAGAATCGCGAGATGATCGAGTACCTCTTCTCGCGCATTACCCCCGACGTGATCACCTTCGAGACGATCCGGTTCATGAACCACGACCAAGTGATCAAGGACTTCGGCGAGGAAAATCTCGCGCCGGAGTTTATCGAGCAGATGCGGCGGGCGAAAGAGGACGAGGAGACGCGCGGGTGCGAGGTGCCCGAGGCCTATCGCGTCAAGATGTACGAGTTCATCGTGAACGAGATCGAGCGCGTCAGTCCCGGGACGCCCTACGCCCTGTGCCGCGAGAAGCGCGATATCTGGGATCTCTTCCGGGACGACTTCACCCGTCACGGCCAGAGCCCGGACAAATACCTCTGCAACTGCGGTGGTCTCTGCACCCCAACGGTCCTGGAGGCGCCGGCGCTGTCGGCGTGAGGGATCAGTCGGACAGGTCTCCGAGTGCCTCCTCAGCGATCTCCACAATATCGGCGTTTGGGTCGCGGAGGAGGGTCTGGAGCGGTTCGCGTGCATCGGGATGGCCGATGCGTCCAAGGAGGTCGGCGGTGTCACCGCGGAGGGCGTCGTCCTTCGTACCGAGCAGATCGATCAGCTCGGCGACGATCGGGTTCAGAATCGCGGGATTCTCGGCCAACGCGTCCTCGGCCACGAGCATCAGCGCGAGCCGCACGTGGAACGTACTGTCCGTCCAGGCCGACAGGAAACTCCCGGCGCTGCGAGTCCCCTTCAAGAGATGCTTTGTCGCTCTGTCGGTGTTTCCCGTTTTCACCTGTGACAGGAAGACTGCGCGCTCATACGAGTCCGTGCCTCGCGCGAGGACATGCTGCGCAAGTTCCTTTGCTGGAACAACCTCGTCGATCAAGAGCTCACCATCCAACACGATCATTGGGACCGACTGGACCTTGAAGCGCTTCGCCAAGTCGGGGAAGTGCTCCGCATCGATGACCGCCGTCGTGATCTGCGGGCTGCACAGGGCCAGTGCATTCGCCGCGCGCGCCGCCTCGGGGCAGTGGGGGCAGAGGGAAGCGATGAAGACGAGGAGCTCGGCCGGCTGCGCGAGCGCTCGCAGACGGCCTTCGATGTCACCGGAGAGATTGACAGATTGTGTTCTCCGGGTCATCGCCTCCCAAAACGGCGCGGCCTCGTGCCCATCGGGCAGGGCAAGATAGTGGATGGGACCGCTGCCGGGATGGTGGAGCGTAAGGGCCGGGGCGCCCGGAAGCCCATCACCGTCGCCTTTGCGGAGGACGATGCCATCGCCGGCGGCGCGGGCGATGACGTGAGCCACCTCCAAAAGGCCGGTTGAGAACGTCGAGTCCTCTGAGATCGGGTGGATCGTCATCGCGAGGGGTGAGTCGAGGTCTTTCAGTTCCCTGCCAAGTTGCATGAGGGCGCTGGTTTTCGCCATGCGTTTCTCTCCCGATCCGACGTCCATTCTCATGACACTATACCCTTCTCACAGCATACCGTCAAGCCGGAGGGACATTCAGGCCCCCCCATGACCAGCGTCCGTGTGATCGCTTTGGGCCAAAGGGGTCGGGGCCTTCCAGAAGTCTTCGGATGATCCGAAGACTTCCGGCCGGAAAGGGGTAGTCTCGCAGTTGGCCGACGGCGACCCATCTGACGGCATCACATGCCAAAGCGCGCGGACGACCGCGACCGCTCCGGCAGTGGAAGGCGTGAAGCGTGACCTTGAAGTGGCTGTAGGCATGGTTGACTGTCGTCAACAGAGGGCCGACTTCTACGGTCAGTCCGACCTCCTCTTTCACTTCGCGGTGGAGCGCCTCTTCGAGTGTTTCTCCCTTCTCCGGCTTGCCGCCGGGGAATTCCCACAGCCCGCCGAGCATGACATCCATCGGCCGCTTGGCGATGAGCAGGCGCTTCCTCCGCCAGATCAGGCCGACAGCCACGTCATAGTGAGGTACGGGCTTCGGTTTCGGCATCTTGGGTAGTTGCTCCACCTTGCCGAGACGGAGCGCTTCGCAGAGATTGGCGACGGGGCACGCGCTGCACGCAGGGGTCTTCGGCGTGCACAGCGTCGCGCCGAATTCCATCATGGCCTGGTTGAAGTCGCCGGGCCGGTCCCTGGGGAGGAGAGATTCCGAAAGTGCCCAGAGGCGCTTCTGGGTACGGCCGAGTTTCGGGTTGGACTTGATAGCAAACAGGCGACAGAGGATCCGCGTCACGTTGCCATCCAGTATGGGCACGGGCTGACGATAAGCGATGCTCAACACCGCACCGGCGGTGTAACGGCCCACGCCGGGGAGCTGCAGCATGTCCTCCAAGCGCCTCGGCACCTTGCCACCGTGATTCTCCACGGTCTTTTGGGCCGCAGCGTGGAAGTTTCGCGCACGCGAATAATAGCCCAGCCCAGCCCAAACTTCCAACACATCATCCACCGGCGCCTGGGCCAGATCGGTCAGCTTGGGGAAGCGCTTGAGGAACCGTTTGTAGTAGGGGACGACCGTCTCCACGCGCGTCTGCTGGAGCATGACCTCCGCCAGCCAGATGCGATACGGGTTGCGCGTGCGCCGCCAGGGCAGATCGCGTTTGGCCTTGTCGTACCACTTCAGAAGGCGGGCCGGGAGCTTGCGGAGTCGTTCTTCGTCATTCGGCATAGTCCACTTCCTGCATCCATGAATTGTGGCATATTGCGGCATCATAATCAATTCGTTGAAACAGAGAAGTTTCCCCGCAATCCGCACCGTGTCATCTCTGAAAGCGCATGGGGTGTCAAGTGAATTGTGAGGGATTTTGCGGCGGGCTGAGAAGCGGCCTTTGGGAGGCCGACGGGGGGCCAGCCGCAGGAATCGGTCCGTCTCGAGGTCGTCGTTCATGAGGGTGTTTCCTTTGTTTTCTGTAAGCCGACTCGGTCTCTTTCGGCTCCCCGTTGGGCTCCGGGCCGTAGTCATCTCTACGCCGTCTCAGCGGCATGAGGGTGTTCGGAAAGCGTGGCGCACTCATTGCGCGAATCTCCAGGGATTCATGACAGCTCCGCGCCTACGCCTTCCTCGACCGAGCCTGTTCGTTCTGCGCTTCTCGATAGGCCTCCCGCTTCGTCAGTACCCAATAGGTGGATTCGGCCAGGGTGCGCGCTACCGCACCGATGGCCACGGCGTGACCCTTGCGCTGACGCATCCGGATATACAACCGACTCACATGGCGCTCGGGGCGCCGTTTCCGATTCACACAGATCGAGTTGGCCGCCTCGGAGAAGGCCCCCTTCAGATACCGGTTCACGTCCGGACGAAGCCGACCGTAGCGCACCTTGCCGCCGCTGGCGTGTATTCGTGGCGTCGTCCCCGCATACGACGCCAGGCTCTGGGGACGATGGAATCGACTCACGTCGCCCACCTCCCATGCAATCACCACGCTCAGGACAGGCCCCACACCCGGCAGCGTCATCAGCAGCGTCACCTCCGGCGTCGGCTCGAAGAACTCTTCCATCCGCGCCTCCAGTGCGGCGATGCGCTTCTCCGTCTCATCGAGGTGGCCAAGGCTGCTCCGCGTCGTATGTTGGGTGTGCTCCGGCAGCTTGTGGAGCCGACCTTCCAGCCTCTCCCGTCCCTTCTTCCCGAAGATGTCGCTCACCCCCTCGAAGTGATGCAGGGCATACTTCGCCAGCGTCGCGTGAATCCGATTCTTCAACCGCGTCCGATGGCGGGCAAAGACCATCCGTGTGCGAGCCACGTCGCGCTTGTCCCGAATCTCCCCGGGCGGGATCCAGACCGTGGGCAGCGTGCCCACGCGTTGAAGTCGGCTCAATCCTCGCACGTCGAGCTTGTCGGTCTTGTTGATCTCTCCCGACATCAGCTTCGCCTTCCGCGCATGGACCAGGCGGGGCACTTTTCGAGCCGCCTCGATCTCGTCCACGATCCAATACCAGGTTCCGATCGTCTCCACGGCCACCGGCGTGCCGTCGGGGAACGATTCAAGATATTCCCGGATGGCTCCGCGTTCGTGTTCGATCCGCGACTCGTCAATGATTCGGCCTTCTTCATCCTCCACCAACGCAAGCGTATAGCATTTGTGCGAGTCAAAGGCTATACTCATTTCCATAGCGCGCTCCTTTCTTTAAAGAACTCTTTTCCCGGGGTAGAACCGAACCATTCTACCCCAGGAGCGCGCTTTCATACTATCATTGCGAGGCGACCCGCAGGAGGCGGGCCAACGAAGCAATCTGGCAGACCGAAGAGATATGGATCGTGCGAGATTGCTTCGTCCTTAAT